>CACXZL010000007.1 GCA_902772085.1 uncultured Coriobacteriaceae bacterium
GATGCGATTCGATCGGTTCCCGCTGTAGGCCCGAAGCGTCTCGTAGTCGATTTCATCGTTCTTGATGCTCAGTTCATAGGTATACCGCGCTCCGTCTGTGCCGAGGAAGTCGATAAGGAATTCTGTCGCCTTGTCCCTCGAGGACTCGTCGAGCTTGAACGGACGGAGCCATTCCGCAATGTCGAAATTCGGGTCGAATCCGTTGATGATGTAATTGGTGACGAACTGGAAGGCATCCATGAAGGCAGACTTTCCTGAGGCGTTTCCGCCGTAAATGCCCGCGACGGTTGAAATGTCCTTGCGCTCCCAATCGCCCTCCTCGTGCTTCTGGGCGGTTGTGGGGCGCTGCATGGAGAACTGCTGCTCGTCACGATAGCTCTTGAAGTTTGAGAAACTGAAGTTGATCAGCATTCAGCACACCTCCCATCGCATTTTTCGGACACCTATTCAGCACAACGGGCATACCACCCCCGATGCGCTGCCGACACGATGTTATATGATATACAAGTCGAATTCTACATATTTTCGCGAATATTGGCTTAAAATGCAACTTTCTTCGCGCGTGGTTAGGACAAACGAATGAATTTTGAACGGCGTTCGAATTAGCGCAGAGCTAGCCCCAGCATGCGGAGCTTCCCGCTATGGCCCCGCCTCGTCGTCCCAGATGAGGCGGGGCTTCCTCTTGGAGTACGCGGCCTTGAGGACCAAAGGGTACGGAAGTGGAACGGTCATAGAAAACATCAGCCTCGACATACAAGACGGAGAGTGCGTCGTCATCATCGGCGGGTCTGGATGTGGAAAGTCCACACTGATTCGCTGTATCAACAGGCTGAACGTTCCCGAATCGGGAGAGATATGGATCGACGGAGAAAACATCCTCGATCCAAAAGCCGACGTTGATGCGATGCGGCGAAAGATGGGGATGGTCTACCAGCACTTTAACCTGTTTTCCCACCTCAACGTCTTGGAAAACACAATCCTGGCGCCAATGGTGGTAAACAACGTCGCGCGCGAGGAGGCCGTTGCCGAAGCCAAGCAGCTACTTAGGCGAGTGGGATTGGAGGGCAAGGAAAATGAGATGCCGTCGTCTTTGTCCGGCGGCCAGAAGCAAAGGGTTGCGATAGCCAGAACCTTGGCCATGCACCCGAAGGTCATTCTCTTTGATGAGCCGACATCAGCCCTTGACCCCACCATGGTAGATGAGGTCGAATCAGTGATAAAGGATTTGGCAACCGAGGGAATGACGTGCGTTATCGTCACTCATGAAATGAGCTTTGCGAGAAACGTTGCAACCAAGGTTGTTTTCCTTGCAGAGAAAGGCATCTACGAACAAGGTTCGGCTCATGAGATATTTGATAACCCCTCGAAGCCGTTGACGCAAAGGTTCTTGTATCGTTCACGTCTGTATGAGAAGGAATTACTTGCCAACGAGCTCGACTTGCTGTCGTTGAATACCGAATTGAGGAAGTTTGTTTCTAGGTATGACACGAATCAGCATCAGACGAGTCTTCTCACGTCCGTATGCGACGAGCTGCTTTATCCGGTCTTCAATAACGAGAAGGAGCCCGCTTCTTCGGCTAATTTTAGACTTCTTTGTTCCGAAAGCAGTGAGCATCACTTGATGAGAATCGAGTTTTCGAACGTGAGACATGACCCTTTGAGTGAGTTCTACATGGACAAGCTGAACTATACGCTTCTCGATCACTATGCCCAAGTCCTCTTGAGCAAGCAAAAAGATGACAGCTGGGAAGTCACCATTCAGATGTAGCACGGAAATGTAGCGTGCGGAATGTATCGCCCATGGAGGAGCACCCTTCATGGGCGATACATTCAAGGTGGGGTGCGGCCCCAACGGAACCATGCTGGGGCCGCACCCTTACGTTCTTGTCTGGTTTGTCTGGTTTCCTGGATTTTAGACGAGCGACTTTACGTCCACGTACTCGTAGCCGTCATAGCTGTCTGCGAGGTTCTTGCAGGTGAGCTTGCCGTCGTAGCAGTTTACGCCGGAGGCGATGACATAACTCTCAGCAACGGCCGCCTCTAGGCCTTTGTTTGCGATTTCGAGTCCATAGCGCAGCGTGGCGTTGGTGAGCGCGATGGTGGAGGTGCGTGCTACCGCGCCTGGCATGTTGCCTACGCAGTAGTGCACTATACCGTCTTCGATGAAGATGGGGTCGTCGTGCATGGTTACACGGGAGGTCTCGCCGCAACCACCCTGGTCGATAGCGACGTCCACAAACACCGCACCGGGTTTCATCTCGCTCAGATAGGCCTTCTTGAAGAGCTTGGGCGTGCTGCCGCCGGGGATGAGGACAGCGCCAATTACGAGGTCGGCATCGAGAAGCGCGCGTTCGATGTTTGCGTCATTGGACACGAGGGTCTGCACACGTGAGCCAAACATGTCGTCGAGCTGCTCGAGACGCTTCAGGCTGATGTCGAGCACAGTGACGTTTGCGCCCATGCCCACGGCGATCTTGCAGGCGTTGGTACCCACGGTGCCGCCGCCGAGGATGACGACGTCCGCCTTTGGGGTGCCAGGAACGCCAGCGAGCAGCACGCCGCGGCCACCATAGGTCTTCTCGAGGTATTTGGCGCCTTCTTGTACGGCGAGACGACCGGCGATCTGGCTCATAGGAGCGAGCAAGGGCAGGCTTCCGTCGGTCTCTTGCAACGTTTCGTAGGCAATGGCCTTCACCTTGCCGTCGAGCAGGGCGTCCATCTGTTGCTTGTCTGCGGCGAGGTGCAGGTAGGTGTAGAGAATGAGGCCTTCGCGGAAGAGGGGGTACTCCTCGGGCAGGGGCTCTTTGACCTTCACCATCATGTCTACGAGCTGCCAGATCTCCTTGGGGTCCTCGAGCAAGCTTGCGCCAGCGGCTACATACTCCTCATCGGTGAAGCCGGATCCTATGCCGGCACCCATCTCCACGTAAACGTGATGGCCTGCCGCAACGTAGCTCTTTACGTTGTCGGGCGTGAGGCCGACTCGAAACTCATTGTTTTTGATTTCCTTCACGCACCCAATCTTCATGGCGCCTCCTTCGGTTTGACCATTACGATAAAGGTCTAATCTAGCGCACTTCTTCGATGCAGACGTTTACATGTGTGAGTCCGAAACGAAATTGTGAACAAAGCCAACGACGTTACAGTCCACACCCCTGGCCCCTGCGCATGCCAGTAAGCGGCGACTCACGAAGTGAGCGAGCGAAGCGAGCGCGGAGCCGCTTGCTGGCTGGCGCAGGGGTCAGGGGTGTGGACTGTAACTCAACGGCGGCTATGTACATGACGTTACATAGCCGCCGTTGGTTTCGCCTATAGACGTGGGGCATGCTAGATGCGACCCTCGGGAGTCTCGTTCTCATAGGACTCGTCGGACAGATAGGGCTCGGGCTCGCCCTCCCAGATGACGCAGCCATTGACGACAAGCTGCTTCAGTCCGGTGATCATGGGGCAGACCGCGTCGAGCGACGGACGAGAGCTGTGGTGATAGTCGGAGATGAACGTCGTCGAGCAGATGCGGCGAATCGTGGGAAGATCGCGGCTCTTTGAGTGAATGATGGGGTAGAGGTCGATACCCACCTCGTAGCAGTCCTCGCGATCGTCGACTTCTTCCACGAAGGTTTCGAGACGTGCGTGCGTATACTCCTGCGACATATCGTCTTTGGTATCGAAGGACTCCACCAAACCATCGTTGTAAACAAGCAATACGTTCATTGTGTACTCCAATCCTCATGGGGCTGTGTGATGCGTCCCTGATTCAATTATACTGTGCTTAGAATGTGAAATGAAAGGTTGAGCCATGTATTGTAGGAAATGCGGTGTCAAATTAACGGAGAATGCGAAGTATTGCCACAGATGCGGTACGCCTGCTTGGTACGAGGAGAGCGTTGTGCCGCAGTCTCCGAGCATTCAATGCACACCACCAGAAATGACGAATGAGCAGACACCCGTTGTGGTGAGCTCAACGCTCTCTGACGGACGTCTACCACAGGTCGGTGCTGCGTACCCCCCTCAGCGTCCCGCAAAACGTGGGCGAAAGCCGGGCACGACGCTGCTGCTGTCTTTCTTGATGTTTGTGGGGGTATTTGTCTTTCAGATCTTTGGCTATGTGATAGGAAGTATGTTTGGAGACACCGGCGAGTTGAGTGCCACCATAGGATCGGCCGTCGGTGCCACATGCGGCATGGTGGCTTTGGGCGGGGTAAGCCTTGTCCTACCGGATCTGCAAGCGATTGCTCTCGCGTTCAAGAAGGGCTGGTGGGCCATCTTCATAGGTGCAGCGCTCTTTGTGTTTGGCATCATGGAAAGCTTTGTGTTTGCGCCAGGAGAGATAGTGCCTGACTGGCCTGTGCGGGTTCTTTGGCTATGCGCGCTCTGTGCAGCCATCGGCTTATCCGAGGAGGGGATGTTTCGTGGCATCCTTCTCGGCGGCGTACTCGACGTGTGCGGCAAGAATCGTCAGGGAATCATCATGGCGGCTGGCATCAGTGCGCTGTTGTTTGGCTTGTCACATGTGGAGTGGTGGTCCATGAATTGGCTCGATCCCCTACAAGCCATACAGGCTGTTCTCAAGATGATCCAAACGGGTACCTTGGGCTTCTTCTTTGCGGCTCTGGTGATCAAGGGCAAGAGCATCTGGGGTGTTGCGATTCTTCATGGATTGAGCGATCTTCTGATCATGATACCGAGCATCGGTCTTTTGGGTGAGTCTGCGACTGTGAGTTACGTAAACTCTGGCGAAGACGCCATTGCCACCATAGTCTTGTACCTTGTAGTCATTGCGGTGTATTTGCCGCTGGTATGGAGTGGCGTGAAGATGCTGCGTGAGGTACCCGTACCCGACCGAGGTGCTTTTCATAAGGAGCCGCGATAGCATTGCAACGATAACTTGCAATCATAACCTGATTCGAACGGCGTCCCGGCAGGCCAAGGGGGCGCAGAGATTGCCCGTGCTCAGACAGTCCTCGCTGCGCTGCGGAACTGCGCGCGGACAATCCTCTGCGCCCCCTTGGCCTGCCGGGACGCCTCTCGTCGGACGGATGTTCAAATTGCGTTGTTCTGCAGTTCTATACCTTGGTGGCAAAGTTGAGGTATTCGATGCATTGCAAATCGCGGTATGTCTGCGCGTAGGGACCATCATCTGTAGGACCATACCACTTGCCATCTGCTCCTTGGTATCCCGAAGCGGAAAGGGAGGGTATCTGCTTCTGTATCTCCAGTAGGGCAGCCTGGTAGTCGCTCACGGGAGCTCCCATGGTTTTGAGAGCTTGGGATGCGAGCAGGTCAACGCTCGTATCGCGTACGATTCCTTCTTGGCTGCCTCCCGCCACATCGTAGTTTGTCCACATCGCATAGCATGCGCTGTAGACCTTGCGCACATACTCGTCCTGCGGCTTGTCAGAATACCATGCCGCAAGATAGGATGCCGTCAGCTTTGGTTGATGATCGCCAAAGAAGATGAGGACAACGGGACGACTCAAGCTGCGCAACTGTGATATGAATTCGCGGAGATCCTCATCAGAGCGGGCGATGCAGGCAAGATACTCGTTGAGCTGCGCCGGCGTGATGTCTCCCTCATAGTTTGAGGGCACGTAGTTGGGGACGTATGCAGCATCGATATTGTGCTGATCATATGAACCGTGGTTTGCCATGGTGATGTCAAAGAAGAACTGCGGCGTCTCATCCTCTGCCAGCATCTGCAGCGTACGATCGTACACAGCCTTGTCGCTCACCCCGCTGTGAAACACCTCGCAGTGCGGTTCGTAAGGAGTAAGCTTGTCTACCGCGCAGTTGGGTATGCCTCCGAAGTCGTCTATCGAGAGGAAGCGGTCGAATCCCATCTGGGGATAAATCTCGTCTCTGTTCCAGTTTGTGGGATAGTTGGGATGAAGGGCGTTTGTCTTGTAGCCCAAGGCTTTCAGCTCGCTTGCGAGCGCATCGACTCGTGAGAAGTCATAGATGGAGTATGGATACTTATGGCTGCCGATGAATTGTATGGAGTTTCCGGTAAGGAACTCAAATTCTGAGTTGCAAGTTCCACCGCCATGGACGGATACGTAGAGTTGACCTCGCATGAATGTGTCGTCGAGCTCGCGCTGGAAGAATTGCGGTCCCGTGTAACCGGCATGCATGCCATCAAAGATCGACAAGTCGCAAAAAGACTCGTTCATCACGACGATAATGCTTGGCTTTTGTTGTTCAAACTGTGCGGCTGCGCTCTGTGACGCCGTATCGGCTTCAGCAGCGTCTCGATAACTTCTTGCATAGCCTTCCAAAAGCGATGCGGCTTTTTCATCTGTATAGCCCTCTGGCTTACGGATGTCCATGTCTTGGGAGACGGCAATGAAGGTGGGAAGAAATCCCTGCAACTGATAGTAGTCCATGGTATACCAGTACAGCATCTTTACGCCGAGGTCGTCCATGTAGCTGGGTACATATACGAGGGCACCTAGCAGGCCGAGTGACGCCACGCCGCATATGAGGTTCGATACGACTACGCGAACCTTGGGGCGGACCTGGCTACGTCGAGGCGGACGCAGAAGGGAAAGCATTCCAATTGCCAGAGAAGCGCATGCCAGGCCAAGAATCGCGCGATTGTCGAGGGAAAACACGTACTCGCTACTCACAGCTGCCGCGGTTCCGATTGCGTAGAGATCGGTGGGCAGTATGGCCGCATTCTTGAAGTTTCTTATGAAGTATTGGGCGATGCCGAGAGAGGCGCAGAGTGCAACGCCCATACCGCAACCAGCCGCATGGCGTTGACCGAGAAAATACAGAGCGCAAAGTGCCAACCCCACCAGCAACACCTCAAGCCAAGCGTGCGTCGGAAACACAAACGGCGTGCTAGTGCTGAATGGATACTCGATGGAAGCCACGGCGAGCAATAAGACCATTGCACAGAGGAGCGCGCAAAGAGCGCCTCTGAGAAAGGTTGGGAATCTATCGTAGCGGGACCAGATGGCGTTTCTTGCGAGAGGCGCAATCGAGGCTATTGCTATCAAGGCGCATGCTGAGGGCAGGGCAAAGGGATGCTCCGGGCACTCGATAAGTTCCTTGCTGCTCCAAATGTAGAGGAATGCGAGCAAAAGGATGTGTGGGGCCATCCACAGCCATGTGGATGGCCCCATAGAACCCCCCGTTGCCCTTGTATTGCGCACAAAAGATACGGTAGCGGCTGCGACCACAGCAAGTGCTACCAAAGGGAAGGCAACGAGGGGTATGTACATAACACGCTCTTTCGCTCAGTGGATGGTCTAATGTCCGGGAATCATGCGGGCGCGGAACACACCTTCCAGCGCGGCGATCCTGTCTATCACTGAATCGTTCCACAGGCCGCTTGTTTCCAACAAGGTGGTTGCAACTTCGCCCCTGCGCTTGTTTGCCATGTTTTCGATATTCATGTGCGCGTCGGTGAGAATCTGGGAGAAGCTTCCGATCATGTTTGGAACGTTGCGATGCAGCACCACGATGCGCTCATCGGTCTCGATGGGGCCAAGGTCCACGTTGCCGAAGTTCACGGAATTCGTGATGTTGCCTGCGAGCAGGTACTCTCGTAACTCAGAGATGGCCATGGCCGCGCAGTTGTCCTCCGCCTCAACGGTGGAGGCGCCGAGATGCGAGGTCACGATAGCACCTTTCATGTGGGCGGTGGTGGGGTTTGCGAAATCCGTGACGTATCGAGCCACATGGCCTGCGGCAAGCGCGTCGGTCATGGCGTTTTCGTCTACCAGGATGTCGCGGGCATAGTTCAATACGACGACGCCGCGTTTCATCTGGGCAATCTGGTCACGGCCTATCATGTGCCGCGTTTTGTCGTTTGCGGGAACGTGGATTGTGATGAAGTCAGCTTGACTGAAGATCTCGCCGACGTTTTGCACGGCATGGACGTGACGGTCGAGGCTCCAGGCGTACTTGACGGAGAGGTAGGGGTCGTAGCCCAGCACGTGCATGCCGAGGCTGCGGCCGGCGTTCGCCACCATGGCGCCGATGGCGCCGAGGCCGATGACACCGAGCGTCTTGCCCGCGATTTCCCCGCCGCCGAACTGTGCCTTCGCCTTCTCGGCGGCAGCGGCGATGTCTGGTTCTTCTGCGTGCTCACGGACCCATTCGTTGCTTCCTATGATGTCGCGCGAGGCAAGCAACATGCCGGCAATGACCATCTCTTTGACGCCGTTTGCATTCGCACCGGGGGTGTTGAAGACCACGATGCCTTTTTCGGTGCATCGATCGAGGGGGATGTTGTTTACACCGGCGCCTGCACGCGCTATGGCGAGAAGACCGTCTGGCAATGTCTCCTCGTGCATGTTTGCGCTGCGCACCATGACGGCCTCGGCGTCTTCGAGGCTCTGGGCGGGAGAAAACGTCCCAAAGAGCTGGTTGACGCCTGCCTGTGAAATGCGGTTCATGCAGTGGACTTTGTACATGCAATTCCTTTCGGTGGCCGTTGGGGATGATCCCCTTTGACCATAACGCATGGCCAGTGGGGTCGAGCCCCAACGGCCACTGTCTTGACAAATCCTGGTGAGAGCTACTTGCGAATCGCGCGGACGCGATAGATGCCGTTGACGCTGGTGAGTGATTCAATCGTGGCGTCATCCAGATCGCCAGAGAGGTCGAGCAGGGAGTAGGCGTAGTCTCCACGGCTTTTGTCGGTCATGTTTTCGATGTTTACGCCTGCACCAGACACTGCGGCAGTGATGGCACCGATGACACCTGGAACGTTCTTGTGGAACACGGCGAGGCGCAGGGATGTGCTCATGGGCCCGAGGTTCACGGCGCCATAGTTCACCGAGTTCTCGATGTTGCCGTTTTCCAGATAGTCACGGATTTCGTTTGCGGCCATGACGGCGCAGTTGTCCTCGGCCTCCTTGGTCGAGGCACCGAGGTGCGGGGTCACGATGGCGCGTGGCATCTGCGTGGAGTTGGAGTTGGCGAAGTCGGTCATATAGCGAGCGACATGGCCTTCCTGAAGGGCCTCGGCCATCGCGCGCTCGTCCACGAGTGCGTCACGGGCATAGTTGAGCACCACAACGTCGTCCTTCATGGCGGCGATGGCCTCGCGGCTGATCATGCCCTTGGTCGCATCGGTTGCGGGGACGTGCACGGTGATATAGTCGGCGTTCGCCCAGATTTCCTTGAGGTCGTTTACGTGGCGGACGTGACGGTCGAGGCTCCAGGCGTACTTGACGGAGAGATAGGGGTCGTAGCCCAGCACGTGCATGCCGAGGCTGCGGCCGGCGTTCGCCACCATGGCGCCGATGGCGCCGAGGCCGATGACGCCGAGCGTCTTGCCGGCGAGCTCGGTGCCTGCGTAGCGGTTCTTTGCCTTCTCGGCGAGCGTGCCCACGTTGGGGTCGTCGTAGTGACGCTCGACCCAGTCGATGCCGCCGCAGATGTCACGTGCGGCGAGCAACATGCCGGCGATGACGAGCTCCTTGACACCATTTGCGTTCGCACCAGGGGTGTTGAACACCACGATGCCCTGCTCGGCGCAGCGGTCGAGCGGGATGTTGTTTACACCGGCGCCCGCGCGTGCAATGGCGAGCAGGTTGGGGGAGAAGCTCATCTCGTGCAGGTTTGCACTGCGCACCATGATGGCGTCGGCATTCGCCACGTCGTCGGTGAGCGCAAAGTTCTCGCCCAGGGCGTCGGTGCCTACCTTGGCGATGTTGTTGATGCAATGGACCTTGTACATGTATCCTCCTTGGTTTGTTGCAAAAACACGTGCATTCTAGCAGTTTGTGCAGCTCAAAGTAGATGGGCTGCGTCGGTATGCGAGCGTAACTAAATAATCGACACACTCCGCTTGCGAAAAAACACCCCTCGTTTGCCGAAACGACTCGATGACTTCGGTATTGTCTCAATGGCGGTGACTCCGCTTTGACCTTGGTGGCGTGGATAGTTGGGCCTGTGCATTATGGACAGCCTGTGAAACACGGCTTCCATTGTTCATGGCAAGATAACTAAATAATAGTAATATGATTGGTAATCGTTCTTATTAACACTCTTACGGTATTTTCGTCAAGAACTATTCCGACAGCGGAGAAGTTAAGATTGGCGGATTGGAGTTCGCAAGGATAGGGTAATATACCTACGTGGCCGCATGGCCGAAGGGTATCGCGCCTCTGGCGCAACGTTTTGTTCTGCGGAACAAAGAAAGAAAGGCACGAAATGGCTCAAGGTACTGTAAAGTGGTTCAACGGCGACAAGGGATACGGCTTTATCTCTCGTGAAGACGGCGATGACCTCTTTGTTCACTTCAGCGAGATCCAGATGGATGGCTACAAGACCCTTGACGAGGGTCAGGCTGTTGAGTTTGAGATCACGAAGGGCCAGAACGGTAAGTTCCAGGCTTCCAACGTTCGCAAGATTTAGTTCTTGCGTCTACACTTCGCTCAGATGCGACAAGGGACGGCACCTCGGTGCCGTCTTTTTTGTGCGACCCGAGCGGTAAAGGGTCCTGACAGTGGCGGATGGTGTGCTGTACGGTGACGTCCGGCCAAGCTGTGATACTCTTCTGAGGACAACGATTTCTGATGGAGGTTGCATGATGGGAGACGCACCAGCAGGTCTGTGGCCTTTCCGGGGCGAGGCGGCAATCTTTGACTTTGACGGTACGCTGGCAGATACGGCGCATATCTGGCGCGAGGTGGACCTTGAGTTTCTCGCGCGACGAGGCCTGCCCTACACGACTGACTATCCTCAACGACTGGCGGCGTTGGGTTTCGAGGATGGCGCCAAATACACCATCGAACGCTTTGGTCTCCACGAGACGGTGGAGGAGATATGCGATGAGTGGAACCGCCTAGGACGCCAACTATATAGGAACACCGTTACGTTGCGACCAGGGGCATTGCACTATATACAAACCCTCAAATCAGCGGGCATTCCCTGTGCGCTCGCCACCACAAACAACAAAGACGTGTTGGGAGGCATGCGCCGGGTCAACGTGTACGAGGTCTTCGATGCCTGTGTGCACGGCGCGGATGTTGGTAAGGGCAAGGATCATCCCGACATCTATCTGGAAGCGGCGCGTCGTTTGAGAGTTGAACCAGAGGCTTGCGTGGTCTTTGAAGACATTGTGCCGGCATTGCATTCGGCACGTCGCGCTGGCATGCGTGCCTGCGGCGTGCGTGCAAACGATCCGAATCAAATCGTAGAGGAAACCAAGAAGGCGGCGGATTGCTGGCTTGATGACTGGCGTGACATTACGTATGGAGGGAAGCTGAAATGAACAACGATGAGCAGCTGATGGCAGAGGCAAAGGCATTTGTTGACGATGTGTGGGAAGATGTGGTGACGGACATCGACTATCTGGTGCAGGTGGAGAGCGTGGAGGACAAGGGGCATGCCCAGCATGGCAAGCCCTTTGGCCCCGCTCCTTACGAGGCTCTTCAACGTGCGCTTGTCGTGGCGGAAAAGCTTGGCTTGGCACCCCATGATTGCGAGGGCCACATAGGTTATGCGGACCTGCAAGGTGTAAGTGACACGTACGTGGCGACCATCGCCCATTCTGACATCGTGCCCCTCGGCCAAGGGTGGAGCTTTGATCCGTTACATGTGACGCGCAAGGAAGGCTACCTTATAGGCCGTGGTGTGCTTGACGACAAGGGTCCGCTCGTACTTTCCCTCTACGCTGCGCACTTCTTTGCACGTCACGTGAACCGGACGGGGGAGAAGCTTCCGTACACGCTTCGCTGCATCGTCGGCACAAACGAAGAGACCGGCATGGAGGACGTTGACTACTATCTGCAGCACTTTCCCGAACCCGCCTTCTGCTTTACTCCGGACGCGGTGTTTCCACTCATATGCGGAGAGAAGGGACGTTTCTTTGCAGAGGTCGCCTCTCCGTCGATGAGCCTTTCCGACCTCCGCATCGTGTCTTTGGAAGGTGGTACGGTGGCAAATGCGATACCGGGTCATGCTGAGGCCGTGGTGGTGGCCGACGCCCGTGCGCTCGCTACGCGTGATGGCATAGCGGTGCAGGAGCATGGTGTGGATGCATGGGGCCGTAGGCTTGCGCGTATCACGGCGATTGGCAAGGGAGGGCATGCCTCCATGCCCGAGGGGACGGTCAACGCCATTGGGGTGCTCGTGAATTACTTGTTAGACCAAGGGGTCTATGGAGCTGCTGAAGAATCGTTCCTCGGTTTTGAACGGATGCTTCTCGCTGACACAGCCGGAAAGGCGCTTGGCATAGACGCGACGGATGACATCTTTGACCCGCTTACCTGCGTTGGCGGTACGATACGTACTGAGCGGGCGGGAGATTGCGTCTGCTTTGTGCAGACTATGGATATACGATATCCAAAGAGTACGACTGGCACGCGCCTTCTCGAGGGAATATCAGGGGCTGCGACTAGGCTGGGATGTGCCGTGCGGCAGAGCGAAGATTCCGTGCCCTTCTTCATATCGCCAGATTCAGAGGAGATCAAGACGCTCGAGCGTACCTACAACGAGTTTACGGGTCGTGATGCGCGGGCGATTACCATAGGGGGCGGTACGTATGCCCGCCACTTTACGCGCGCGGTGGCATTTGGTCCCGATGACCCCGCATATCCAGCACCGGCATGGGTGGGAATCGAGCATGGACCAGACGAAGGCGTCTCTGAGGAGGGTCTCAAACGTGCTTTGGCAATCTATATCGTGGCGATTGCGCGCCTCATGCGACTGAAGTATTAGTGGCGCACAAGATGGCGCCCGCTTGGAAGGCTCTCTCTCCAACCGAGCGCCAGCCGCATGCGTCAAGAGGCGTGCGAAACGGCGCGGCAATCTGCATATGCGTCAGGCGTCAGGTTCATACTCGAGAGAGTTGCGTATGCCGCGCAACACGTCGTCACCCGTGTAGGCTTCGAGGATGCGCATCAGATCCTGAGCCACGGGAAACACCTCTGCATCCACCGAAGCCGTAGCCCCGTCATAGAGCATGTAGGACGTGCGAGCGGTAGGGGCCAAGGGAATCCCCTCGTCGGTGAGAATTGTATCGAATCTCTCTTGTTCGAGGTCTTGTGGATCAAATCCGTTGGCGTCTTGTAGCATGCTTTGCAGCTCGCTGGAGATGAAGGGGATGAGAGGAGGGAAGAAGTTGGCGCTTCTCAGGTAGCATGCCTTGCATACCTCGGCGTTTCCGAGCTCGCGTTCTATGGTGCCGAGGTGGTAGTAGGCAAGACCGACGTTTTGAGGTCGATGAGCATGCTCCAGATACTCCTTAAGCAGCGTGAGAGCACCCTCGAAGTCATCCAGAGCTTCCATGCATGCCACGGCGCCGAGATTTGCGGACACGTTGAGCGGGGCGATTCTCAAGGCCTTGCGCGCGTGCGAAAGGGCCTTCTGGAGACTTCCGCCCATCTCCGCGGGCAATGATGCGAAGGCGGCAGACATCAGCAGGTGGGCTACAAGATATGCATCGGGTACGAGTACGACGCTACGCTTGTCGCGCGCGTTGACGCGGTTGTAGATCACACGCTCGGCAAAGCTGCCGAAGCAACGGTAGACAATCGCGTGCGTGTCCTCGTATCGTCCGCTGGCGTCAATTGCCTCGATTATTGGACTAAGCACGTCAAGTGCGCGATTTGGCTCCTGAGCCAGAAATAGTCTCTGTGCCTTTTGCACGCACTTGTGCAACTCGTCTCCCTCCACGAGCTCCTTGCGTAGCGCATCGGCATCGTCGAGACTCAAGGCTCCGTCTACCAGCTTGGTCGTAACGCGCTCCGCTGCCGACCACACACTCATGTCTGAGGTTTTGCGTGCTACATTCAGTATGCTGCGTACACTCTCCTCCGTGGCAGAGGGCGAGTCAGGGGCGGCAAGATGGCGAAGCATGTCATCGGCTGCGAGCACGCGGGGAAGCTCTTCGTGGATTACAAGGCCAGATACTCTGTTTGCGCCGAGCGAATGAGCTGCCGCGACGGGCAGCTGACGTTCGCTCAGTGTCCACAGGTCGTGGCGCTTCGGCGGGCAGAAGAGCTCATCCTCCAAATAGAACGTGGGGTCTGTGGGAAGCAGGGTGCCTCTCGACTCTTTCAGGGACGCTCCGACCGAACGCAGGGCCTGGAGCGGGTCGCTTACGGAACTCATGTGCACGCCCGAGAAGGCCCTGCGACCGATGCAGGCGGAATAAAGGCATTTGCGCGAACTTGGCGTTTGCGTGATGGCGGCAATCCACACCCGTCGTATCTTTGGGGAAGACCTGAACGCGTGGTTTGCCAGAAGCAACCCTATGCGGGCGGCGTACTTTGAGGATTCACGGCTGCGCATTTCCGATGTCGTGGGAATGATGCCCAGGCCATGAACAAACGCGTGCCGAGGAAACGCACTCGACGGCGTGGCGTTGAACTCGATGGCTACGTCACCAGACGACACGTTGCATCGGTAGCGAGCCTCGAGCCTGTATGGCACCTGTACGGACTCGATCGCCTCGGAGATCGCCTGTCGTACCGCCCATTCACCTAGTTCGGAAGGGCCGTACGGCACTTGCCAGGGCATGGCGAGATACGACCAGTCGGCTGTGTCAACGTCGGTGACCTGTCCGCATATGGAGTTTGCGGTGCGTTGCCACAGTCGATAGATGTCTTCCATCTCTATGGAGTTGAGGTCTTGATAGTAGTCCTGGGCGAAATGGAGTGCATTGAGCGTGGCCTCGACGCGCAGCAGACGTAGGAGCGATCCGTAGGGAAGCGTCTGCATCTGACTGCGCAGATAGTACAGGTTGGTATGACGAGGCAAAACGACCTCAAACCTCAAGAGCTTGTGATTCCGCGAGTCTTTCTCTGTCTTTTCACGCTCGGCGTAGAGCTCGTCGCCTTCCAGTTGCTGCCAAAGGAATTGCTCGGCCGCAGAGACAGGTTCCTCCTTCGTCATGCGCTTGCGTGTCCTCGTCACCAGCTCCACGAGCGTGGCTGCCGCATCGCTGGAAAAGAGGAGGGACCGCTTGAACGCGTCGTAGTCAAACGAGGGCGCCTCGTGAGTATCCTCGCTTGCTTGCGTGTCGGAGCCATCGTCCGTGTCGGTATGTGGGCTCTCGCTTGATTGCGTTGCCTCGCTCGCGGCGTCGGCGACTATCTCGAGCTCCTCAACTTCTAACGGCGCATCCTCGTGCGGATTGGCTGACGTCTCATGGACGGCCTCGACGTCTTGTGGCGTCAGCAAGGGCATCTTTGTCGCTTCATGCGGCGTGACCGCATCTGCATCGGTGCGCGCTCCCTCGTCTGCGCCGTACGCTTCTGTCGTAGCGGGCTCAGGTTCAAGACTTACGTCATTTTGCGGTGTCTTGATATCAGAAGCGTCTGGGGCATCTTGGGATGTCCCACCAGCCTCAGCAGCCCCATCGACTCCAGCGGCCCCAGCGGTCAAGGAGGAGACGCACAGAATGATAATCGTCACGCACGAGACTGCGGCGCAGCCGAAGGCGCCAAGCGTGACTCCGGCGACAACACACGCAACTACTCCGCAGAGAGCTATGCCAACAAGCAAACGAGAGCGCATAAAGATGACTCCTGGTCTATGATGCAGCGGCGGCTGCTATGTCGTCTGGATGGATCTCTTCTGGCCATACGGCGTCTCCGGGCATCGAGGCCGTCCCGGAGCAGATGTCTTCTGGGAGGCCGCAGGCGCGCATGAGGTCGGAGATGGTGACGAACTGGTAGCCCTCCGACTGCGCCTTTTCGATGAGCGCGGGAAGTGCGTCGACGTCTTGTGAGCGGTCGCCGCCACCGTCGTGCATGAGTACGATGGTGCCGGAATGGAGGTTGACGAGCGAGTTGTTTACGATGGCTTCAGGTCCTGGCAACCTCCAGTCTTCGGAGTCGCCGTTCCATCGTATGGTCGCGGTGATAGAGCCACCCGAGCCAAGCCAGCTACGTTCGGTGAAGTCACCGTAAGGAGGGCGGATATGCGTGGTGTGCACGCCCGTTGCGTCTTCGATGACCTTCGCGGAACGGGTGATCTCGTTGTAAATGGTCTGGGCGTCTACGGACGTGAGCTGGTTGTGAGCCATGGTGTGGTTGCTGAGCTGATGCCCCTCCTGCACCACGCGACGGGCAAGATCAGGGTTTGCCTGGGTGTTTTCGCCGAGATTGAAGAACGTTGCCTTGACGTCGTATTTTGCCATGATATCGAGGTATTGCTCGGTATACGGACTCAAGGGGCCGTCGTCAAACGTGAGCGCAATGTATTTCGTGTCGCCTTGGGGATTGGGTTCCATGCAGGTAATCACGCAGTCCTGCGCCTCCTTCACGACTACGTCGGCCGACTCACCCGATTCCTTGCCCTTACGATGCTGTAGTTCGCCTGGACGCCCCCATTGCGATATGTACTGGATGGAATACCCGGATCCTTCCATGCGCAGATATGGTTTGAGCACCTCGGACTCGGCGGTGAACTCCTCCGTGATGTCCTCTCCGTCGCTGAAATCTATGGACTCGCTGCCGCCGACCTTATACTTTTCCGCGTCTTCGGGAGAAAGGGCCTCTCCGTTTACGGTGGCGCTGAACTCGTGGCCCATG
Source organism: uncultured Coriobacteriaceae bacterium (assembly GCA_902772085.1). Taxonomy (GTDB): domain Bacteria; phylum Actinomycetota; class Coriobacteriia; order Coriobacteriales; family Atopobiaceae; genus RUG440. The sequence continues at coordinate 16,500 of CACXZL010000007.1, forward strand.
TTTGCCCTGAGCACATTGCCCGATACGCTCACGTAGTTGCCGGGATTCACAGAAATCTCTTCCTCATGTAGAACGTCACCAAGGCTCGATCCCACGCGTACCTCGGCGGGAGTACCGTTTACCGTGATGGGTACCGGGCGGTTGATCCACCAAAGAAGAGCGGCGAGAATGATGATCGCCAGTATCATGGAAGCGGCTATGACGCCAAACCTTGTCTTGCGTCTTGTGCGCAAGGTGTATCCGGGGTCTTGCGACGGACGTGCGCGGTTGCCCAGATTCCCTGCCGGCGTGTAGCCGATATGCGATGCTTGACGCGCGGGCTGCGGCTGGGCAGCACGCTGACCATACGTCTGCGAACCGACGTTCCTATGTGGACGAGCCGGCTGTATGTGTGGAACTCCTCCCGGTAGATTTGTCATGCGCTCCTGAGAACGCGCCGCATCTTGCGCGGATTGTACTGATCTGCTGCGGACGCGTTGTACGCCTTGAGATGCATCTCGATGAGTCTGACTGCCTCTGATGGGAATGGGGTCAGCGTCCTCGTAGGGGTTGTGCCTGGTGGAAGGAGTCTGGTCGTCTTGTTTCTGATGAGTATCGTCTGCCATTGCTATCCTCCTAAGCATTCGATGTTTCTGCGATTGAGGTACGTGATGAGTAGGCGTAGGATTTGGTGTATTCTATATTACTCGTCATCTGGATGAGCTTTCTTTACAAAGTGGCCAAAACGAAAGGGCCTGAGGTGCGATGGACAAGCTGATAGAACAAATTCTCAAGTTTGGAGTAGTAGGAGTCCTGGCATTTTTGATCGACTATGGACTGCTGATGCTGCTCTCGCAGATATGCGGCTTGGATCCCGTGCTAAGTGCCGCCATCTCATTCTGCGTCTCGCTTACGTTCAATTATCTCGCATCCATGCGGTTTGTATTCCGACATCGTGAGGATATCTCAAGAACTCGCGAATTCGTGACGTTTCTGGTTTTGTCTGCCATCGGGCTTGGCATCAATGAGATCGTCATGTGGGGAGGCGTGAGCCTTCTGGGAAACAACCCGCTTGCGGTCACGGCGACGAAGGTGATGGCTACCGGCATCGTGATGGTGTGGAACTTCATCAGTCGCAAGCGCTGGCTCGACGCGGGGGAGTAGTAAGCCTGAACGATGCGCTGAGGTGTGGCAAAGGCTGGCGAAGAAGTTTCCCGTGCTCAGACAGTCCTCGCTTCGCTGCGGAGCTGCACGGGAAGCTTCTTCGCCGGATCCCTTCTTTTGCGAGTGTTTCGTGGCGTCTTCCCTCAAGGTGTGGTGTGCGGCTGAGATTGTTTCCTGGTGAAAAGAGTGAGCGCTACCAGATGCGGCGGATGGCGAGGCCGCTGAGGAGTTTGGGCTCAAACCAGGTGGACTTTGGCGGCATGAGGCCACCGGCATCGGAGATGGCCATGAGCTCCTCCATCGAGGTGGGGAAGAGGGCAAACGCCACGCCACTCTCGCCAGCAAGCCACTCGAGCTCTGCGGCCTGGGCGTTTCCGGCAAAGGAGATGCGCAGATCGGTGCGGGGCTCTTCGATGCCGAGCACGGGGCCGAGCAGTTTCTCTTGAAGCGACTCGACGTCGAGTTCCTGCGTTGGCTCCTTGAGAGTCAGGGTGCGCCAGGCGCCATAGGCATACATGGCGTACGTGCCCTTTTCGGTGGGCATTGTGGGATGCATCGCTGCACGAGAATCCTGCGGCGTCGATCGCTGCGACGAGCTCGTCCTCGCTCAGGCCGGCCGTGTCGGCGACGATGCGGTCGTAGGGAAGAATCTGCAGCTGGCTTGCGGGGAAGAGGACTCCGAGGAAGGCGTCTGCGGCGGTGCCTTCACGCCCTTCTGCTCGGCGCTCTTGGGAGATGCGGGCGGCGGCGGCGGCGCGATGATGCCCATCTGCGATGTAAGCATGCCTTACCGTGCCAAAGGCTACCTGTATTGCACCTACCGCGACATCGCGCGCGATGCGCCACACGCGCTGATGTACGTCGTTTGGTCCCATGAAGTCATAGAGCGGGGTGCTTTGCTTCGCTGCGTCGAGGATGACATCTATCGCCATGCTGTCCTCATAGGCGAGAAACACCGGGCCGGTCTGCGCGCGTACCGTCTTTATGTGGTTCACGCGGTCTTGTTCCTTTGCCGCGAGCGTGAGCTCGTGCTGGCGGATAGTGCCATCGAGGTAGTCGTCCACTGCAATGCCGCACATAAGTCCCAGCTGCGTATGGGTCTCGGTCGAGAGCTCATAGAGGTAGAAACAGGGCTTTTCGTCGGGCATGAGCATGCGGTCGAGCTGCCGCTCGCGTAAGAGCTGCTTCGCGTGCTCGTAGACCTCGGGAGCGTAGGGGTCGTGCCCCTCCTCGAATCCAGTCTCTGGCCTGTCGATGGCAAGAAACGACGTGGGATGCTCGCGAACGTAGGCGCGCGCTTCTTCGTCGGTGAAGACGTCGTAGGGCAGCGCCGCGAATTCGGCTACGCTTTCAGGGGTCGGTCGAAGGCAGGTGATGGGTTCCACATGCATGGTATGTCTCCTCGCGCCATGGTTTTGTGCTTTTCTGAACTCCGGCTCTATCATACCGCGCCATGAACCAAAAGGGGCAACCCCCATCGGTTTACCAGAACGGGCAGGGTTTGGCACGGTTCAGAGTCCTGTTGCGTATACCTCCCGCCCCTGAGCATGCCAGCAGGCGGCGACTCACGAAGTGAGCGAGCGAAGCGAGCGCGGAGCCGCCTGCTGGCATGCTCAGGGGCGGGAGGGTGTGAACCGCAACTGGTGAAAGGGTTCTGAACGGTGGCTTTCCGCGTTTGACGTACGTGAAGAGCAGTCGTGAACTATGCTTTATACTGAAGCAACCTATTGCAAATTCCCATTCAAGGAGTATGTGCGGTGAATATCCTCATAGCAAACAACTTCTACGCACCGGATGTGGTGGGTGGTGCCGAGCTGAGCGTTCAAGGCATAGCCGAAGGCTTGGCGAGTCGGGGCCATAACGTAACGCTGCTCACCACGGCAATGCGCGATGAGGATACAGCTCTGAACGGAGTCGCCATTTGTCGACGACGTTTCCATGCCCTCATGCCCTATATCGAGCATGTCCACGCACGCGTGTCTCCAAAAAAAATAATAAATAAGGTATTGACCATCGATAACCCACGAAATGCCCAAACCATTGCGAAGGTCATTGAAACGCACGGCATAGACGTGGTTTTGAGCAATAATCTCTTGGGTATCACAGTGGAACTCTGGCGAACTGCTCATCGCTTGGGAATACCTACGATGCATACGCTTCGGGACTGCGCCCTTTTGTGCCCAAACTCTACGCTCATGTGCGATTCGCGCCCGCTATGCGGGGAGAACCCAAAGGTGGCGTGTGGCATCATGAGGGAATGGTTGAAGAAGGCTTCGAAGAACGTGAGCACCGTAAGCGCGCCGTCGCGATATACGTTGGAGACGCATCGACGCGAGGGGTTCTTTCCGCATGCGACGGCGTGCGTCATACGCAATGCAGTGGCCTTTGATGACGAAGCTGTGAAACAGGCGGTCGCGCAGAGGCGAGCTTCCGCGCAGGCGATGGATGATCGTCCGTTGCGCATTGTGTATCTTGGCCGCCTGGTTGAAGAGAAAGGCATTCGCGTACTGATGGATGCGCTCGAGAT
>CACXZL010000008.1 GCA_902772085.1 uncultured Coriobacteriaceae bacterium
GTAGCAGTAGCGCGCGTCGGTGAGGTTGGCGGCAGAGCCGGAGCCGAAGGCATGGATGCCGTCAGCGTATCCGTCCGGCACGGAGCTCGTGCCGACCACCACCTTCAGGCTGTCGGCGAGTATCGGACCCTGGCCCACCCTGCTCGCCGTATAGAGTGCGAGCCACTCCTTGCCCACATCGCCGTTGAGGTCGGCGTAGTCCAACATGGCGACGAGGTCCTTGCCCTCTCGCTTGGCGTCCGTGGTGGCCGCGCGGTAGTATGCCGTGTCGTTCCTCACCACCGTCGTCGTGCCGTCCGCCGCCGTGGAGGTGATGTCGGAGGCGTCTACGATGTAGCGCGGTACGGGCGCGTAGTCCACGTTGTAATAGGAGTACAAGTCATACGCAGTGCTCGCGATCGAGGCTACCGTGAGCAGGAAGAACGCCACGCCCGCGATGGTGGAGAGTGTAGTCCACCCGCTGCTACTGTTGATTTTCCCTTTCACACCACTTATTTCAACATCTGCATTGTCCAGTACTTTTTTTGCGTTTGTTGTCATATCGTCCATATACTCATCAATGCTTCCATATACTTTATTGTTTGTAATGAGTTGCATATTCTCGTCACTAACAACCTCGACTGTTACACTATTACTATCGAGTTCATCTATGTAACCGCGTAATATTTCTATTCTTGAGTTATCGAGATTCATTGCCTCTGGGTTTATGTAATTGTAATCTGCTAATCTTCCGCGTATTCTTTCGATTTCTGCTGAGAATTTTTGATAGGTTCTGCTCGCTCCTTCTGTCAGTTTCGCCTTCATCCGAATTGCATATTTATGTTCTCCCACTTTCGATACTCTCAACCATTCTAGGCTATTGGAATTATTATTATAACTTTGCAGTAGAGTATCTTTTATATTGTTAAAATACTTTTGCGTCTCATCGAGTCTAGCTGATAGTTTGTCTGCAATCGTTTTCCATCTACCATATATTTCGTTCGCTTCTTGATGGATTTTCGCGACGCTCCCGAGCTCCATGTATGAGCTGAATCCCGCCGCGATTCCCGTCATAGCCGTGACAAACCACAACAGAGCGGTCCTGCGGTAGGTTGAGAGGAAGTCGACTACGCCGCTGTCCTGTGACCGCAACGCGTCCGCGCGCAGGGCGTCGGAGGTGAGCGCCACCTTGTCAGAGAAGATGCCGCGGTCCACGCCCTGGTATAGCGAGACCTCGGGCGCGGCCACCACCGTTTGCGCGAGTCTCGTGTCCTCCGTCCAGACCTGAGCCAACGAGCTGCCGGTCGTCGCTCCCACCTGCAAAAGGTCCGTGAGCGACAGGAAGTCCATCGCCGCGACCTGGCCCTCGCTGAGGCAGCTCGCCGCCGGGTAGAGCATCGCGATGTTCTCGCCCGTCAGGTCGGCAAGGGGCCTGGTGAACAGGTCGTAGAGCGTGCCGTCGCCGTAGGGCTTGGCGGCAAGGTAGGCCGCGATCGCGGCGTCGCGGGTGTTTGCGACCGCGGCCGAGGAGTCGGCCATGTCGCCCATCGTCTCGCTTACGCTGCTAATGACCTCCGGCGCGTCCTCAATCCGGACGTCGCCATCGTTCACCTCCTCGGGCAGCTCGGTCGTATCCAGCGAAATGAGGGCGGATATGTCCTGCTCGTCGCCGCCCTCCACGGCCACCCCGTCCTGCTGGGCCGGAGCGTCGCCGCCGAGCTCGGTCGGCGTCTGCCCGGAGCCTTCCGCCCCGGCCTGGGGTGCAGGCTTCGGGTACTGTGCGAGCAGCGCGGCGCGCACGTCCTCCCAGCCGTCGGCGAGCCGCCTGGCGATGTCCTGGTAGCGGGAGTCGAGCTCGGCCCGCACGTCGGCGGGGCGTGCATCCCCCATCCGGGCCTCGAGGCCGTCGGGACCGAGCGCGCTGAGGCGCTCCAGCCAAGTCTCCCCGCCCGAGTCGGCCGCGAGCGCGAGCAGCCGCTCCGCCTGTGCGACGGTCGCCGAATCGCCCTGCATGAGCGCCGTCTCCAGGTCTATGTGCCGCTTCGCCTCGTCCTCGGAAAGGGCGTCGTACTCCGTACCCATCTCCGCGCGGGTACGCTCGAGCAGGAGGTCGCCGAGACGCCCGCCGGTGTCGTCCTCCACGATGCGGTTCAGCAGGGTGCGCGCCATATCGGCCCGGGCACGGTTGCCGGGGTTCTCCGAGGCCGCGTTGGCGCGGTACTCCGCGACCGTGGCCATGAAGCGCTCGATGAAGGGCCTCACCTGGCCGTCGCGGTACCTGTCCATGAGCTGCTCGTAGTCCGAGAACGAGTAGCCCCCGCTCATGTTCATCACCGCGAGGTCGGTCAGGGCCCTCGCGGCCTCACCAGTTGTCTTGTACCCCAGCACGACGGCGCGGTCCGACTTGAGGGCGGCGCCCGCCCCCTGGTTGAGGTCGGCGGGCCTCCCGTCGGCCCTCAGCACCACCCAGCCGTCTGCCTCGAGGGCCTTGGCCGCCTCCTCGGCCGTGCCGGCGACGCCCACGCGCACCTCGGAGAGGTATGCGCCCCCCGCCGCGTCCGCCCCCTGCGCGAGCGCCACGTGCCCGAGCGGGCCTCCCAGCGCCAGCAGCAACACCATGATGACTGCGAGCGCCCTTCTCGCCGCTATGATTGTTTTTTTCTTCACTTTCACTTCTCCCTTTCAGCTAAGGACCGTAGACTCACACATGTATAGCACGACGTGCGTGACAAAACTGCGACATGGCTATTTGTTATGACATTTTGTACGCGCACACCAACTCGCGCATTTGCTCGGGTTCTCCGATGCGACTGTGTGAACTACTGGCGCACGACCACCATGAAGCGATCTATGAAGAACCTCTAAATGGTGCCTCTACGTCTCCTGCTTACGAGGTACATGCCACCCGCGCCAATGGCGGCTCCAGCCGCAAGGCAAATGCCGCCGACGACGACCGTGCTGCCACCCGCGAAGGCGCTGGACGCAACAGGGGCCGTAAGTGCCTTGCGCGTGAAATAGGCGTAGACCCCGTCAGCCTTGTCGTTGTAGCAGTAGCGTGGATCGGTAAGGTTGAAGGCCGCGTCTGACCCGAACGCGTGGATTCCCGCGGAGTAGCCGAAGGGCAGAGAGCTTGTGCCCACGACCACCTTCAGGCTGTCGGCGAGGATCGGATCGCCTGACCCCCTCAGGGTGTAGAGCGCCAGCCACTCTTTGCCCTTGTCGCCGTTGAGGTCGGCGTAGTTTTGCATGTTTTTCAGGTCCTCTTTCTCGCGCTTTGCGTCGGTTTCCGCGACTCGGTAGTAGGCGGTATCGTTGCGCGCAAACACCTTGGAGCCGTCCTTGGCCGTAGCCGTTATGGCTTTCTCGTCTACTATGTACTTGGGTATGGGTGCGTACTTCGCATTGTAATAAGAAATTATGTCGGCTACGGTGGACCCTATAGAGGCTATCAGTAGCAATACCGTCGCCACGGCAAACACGGTTTTCGCTGTGCCCCACCTTGACGTTGCCCTCTTGTTGAAATCCTTCTGCTTTTTGTTGATCTCTTCCATCTTAGACACGAACTCCGTCTTTGCCGCATTTAGGTCGTCAGTCGCATTAAGTACAGCCGTATCCTTAACATACACGTAATCTTCTACCAAAGGGTCAGTATACGTCACCAGCTCGTTGCTCAGCAGGGGGCTATCGTCAAGATCAAGCATGATTCTTACGGAGTCCACGCTCTCATCACCAAGATTCATGAATGACATGGCTCTCACTCTATTTACAACGAAGTGTTGCTTCTCCGCAATAAGCGCGTTGCCCACTTTCTTAATACCATCTACCGTGCTTTCCACGCTCCCCACCATATTCATAGCCTGTGCATGTGCAACGGCGCTTTTCAAAACGCTCGCATGTGCAATGGCGCTAATGCCTGTGAGCACGGCAGATATCGCTGTTCCCGCATACAGCAGGGCGGTGACCTTGTGTGCCGATACGAAATCGGCGACTCCGGTGTCCTCGCGCTGGAGCGCCTGCGTACGCAATGCCTCGCTCGTGAGCGCAGTCTTGTCCGAGAAGATCTCTCGATTCACGCCTTGATAGAGCGAGACGTCCTGCAAAAGCTCGGGTATGTCCTTTAGCCCCGTGTCGCCAGTCCATCCTTCTGCAACGCCATCGCCCGAGGTGGCGCCAATCTGCAGCAGATATTCCAACGGCAAGAACTCGATCGCCGCTACCTGACCGGCGCTGAGGCAGCTCGCGACGGGATAGAGGGCAGCATAATCGTCACTTACAATCTCTGAAGTCGGCCTCGTAAACAGGTCGTATAGCGTCTCCTCGCCATAAGGCTTGGACTTGAGGTAGTAGTAGAGCGCCGCAATGCGGGTTGAGTTCACGGTATCGGTGGATTGTCCTATGGCCGTATTGCACTCGTTGATGTGATTCAAGATTTCAACCGCATCTTGAGGTGTGGGTGTCTTTGCGTCGTCGGAGGGCACCTCTACATCGATCTTCACAACCGAAGACGGGTCGATTGCATCGGCTTCGACTTGGACGACACCGTCTGGACTTGCTTCGGCAGCGTCCGGGCTTGAGGAGGACTCGGCTGTGCTTTGCTCCTGCGATTCCCCATCTTCCACATTATATGCCATGAGCGCCGTGCGCACTTTTTCCCAGTCCTGAGACAGCAAGCTTGCAATGTCCTGATATTTTGCAGCCATGTCCTGCTTGGCATCGGTAGGCGGCATGTCGCCATAGGATTCGGCAAGACCGTTGGGACCCAAAGCGGACAGACGATCGAGCCAGGTGGTCTCGGCGGTGTCCGCCGCGTAGCCGATCAGCTGCTCCGCCTGATACACGACCTCTGCACTGCCCTGCATGAGGGCGAGCTCCAGATCGATATGCTCTCTCCTCTCCTCCTCGGAGAGTCTCTCGTAGGCATCGCCCAACTCGGCCTTCGTCTGATTTATGAGGAGATCGCCGAGACTCCCGCCCGTGTCGTCGTCCTTTATGTGGTTGAGCATGGCCCTCACGAAGTCGGCCCTGGCGCGGTTGCCGGCGCTCTCCGATGCGACGTTGGCCCGGTACTCCTGCAGCGCCGTCATAAACCGTTCGATAAACGGCCTCACCTGCGAGTCGCGGTACCGATTGATCAACGACTGGTAGTCGACCACCGAGTAGCCGCCGTTCATGTTCATGACGGCGAGGTCGGTCACTGCCTTCGTCGAATCTGCCGTGGTCTTGTAGCCGAGCACGACGGCCCGGTCCTCCTTGAGGGCGCTGCCCGCCCCCTGGTTGAGATCCGCCGGATTGCCATCGTATCTCAGCACCTCGTAGCCCTTGGCTTGGAGCGATTTCGCGGCCTCATCGGCAGTAGGCGCGACGGCCAGATACACCTCGGCAAGGTATTCACCACCCTGATTCGCAGCCTCACCTTCAGCGAGCGCCTGCATGGGACTCATAAGCGTCACCAGAACGCACATCGCAAGCGTAAATATCCTACGCGCAAATGTCGATTTATCGAATTCTGTCCTCATAATCCATTCCTTTCCTTTTGCTCCAATGCGCAGCAACCCACACCCTAAACCCAGTGTAGGTATAGCACGTCATACGTGACAAATCCGCGACAATGTCATGCGCTTTCATAGCAATTTTCCCGCTGACAGCCAACAGTCTGCTTCAGTAAGCGTCTTGTGGAATGCCAAGCACCTTCTATTTACCTGAATAATTCTGAGTCCGCTTTATCCGTGTCACGCTAGTAGTGGTCGAGGCCGTACTTGAACTGCTCGGCCCAGCCGTACTGGTACATGAACTCGCCCGCGTATGCGCCTCGGTTGCCGTCGAGATGGTCGTAGTAGTCGCAGTCAATCCTGCCCGCGTCCACGCCGTAGGCGTTCCTTGCGTGCACGAGCACGTCCTCGTAGCCCGCCCTTCTGAGCGTGCCCCGCAGCGCAGAGCTGATCTTCCTGAAATACGACGCGTTCCTGCGCGGCTCGCCCCACTCGAAGAGCGCGGCGCAGATCTGGCCGGCGGTCGCCGTGGCCCCGTGCAGGCACACGAGGTACGCGAGGAGCTCCTTCTCCTTCTGGCGGGCGAACCTCATGGGGCGACCGTCAGCGTCGAAGACCTCGAAGTTGCCGAAGCACTTGACACGCATACGGGGCTTGTCCGACCGCCCGGCTTGGTCCGCGCCCTCGCCATCCGCCACCCGCTCGACGGGATTGCGCAAGTTGGCAAGCACCTCGCGCACCTCATCCTCGCGCACGGGCTTCACGATGTAGCCACTCACAAAGAGCCGCAGTGCATCGAGCGCGTACTCGCTGTATGCCGTGGCCATCACGATGTTTGTGCTCGGGCTGAGCCTCCTGAGCTCCCGCGCGAGCTCCAATCCGCCCCCGCCCGGCATCTCAACGTCCAGAAACGCCACGTCCACGGGCCTCTCGGCGAGCCGCTCCAGGGCCTCGTCGTAAGAACTGGCAAAGGAGTAATCGTTTCCCGGGCTCACGGCCTCTATGACGGTCGCGAGCTCGTCGTGCTGGAACCGCTCGTCGTCCACGATGAGTATGTTCATACATTCCCTCCAATCGCCCACCGTTCCCCTACAGCCCGTCCGCGTGCGTGGGCACGCGTATCGTGACGGTCGTGCCCTCGCCCGGCTCGCTCGCCACGGCATAGGAGCCGCCACACATCGCCTCCACCCTCCTGCGCGTGGCAGCTATGCCGATGTGGCCGTCCATGTTTCCAGCGAGCACGGACGTGTCGAACCCCATGCCGTTGTCTTCCACCTCCACAACGTGGCTGCCTCCATCGAGATAGGACCTCACGACGATGCGTCCGCCCTGCACGGGGGACCTTCCGCGTATGCCGTGCGTTATGGCGTTCTCGACCGAGGTCTGCACACTGAAGGCGGGCAGCTCGAAGTCCGCGTCGCGCAGGTCGTACCCCACGCAAAGCTCTCCCTCGAAGCGCCGTTCCTGCAGGTAGGCGTAGTGCCTCACCAAATCGAACTCGTCCGACGCGGGGATGCACACGTCGCGGTCCATGAGGTCGGTGCAGCCGCGAAGGTAGGACGCGAACTCGTCTATGGCAAAGGCGGCCTCCTCCGGCCTCCTCCTGCACATGTAGCGTATGAGCGAGAGACAGTTGAAGATGAAATGGGGCTTGACCTGCCGCGCGAGGAGCTTGATGCGATATGTACTGAGCTGACGCTCGAGTTCCACGTAGCGCCTCGCGTAGCCAAACTCGTAGGCAAAGAACAGCACCATGGCAGACACAGTGATGGAGAGGCTCACTAACGAGGGACCCTCCACAAACACCTGAGCCGCCGCGGCAGCAAACGGTAGGAGGAGGAAGCACGCCATGGCAAGCCGTTCGAAGACCTCGAGCTCGTCGAAGAATCGTATCACCACGCCGAGCGCAAGCGCGAGGCCCAGCATGCCCAGTATGTTTAGCACCCAGTGGTACTCCAGCCTGGAATAGCGATTGAGGTAGTAGAACGTATACAAAAACGGCCATCGCACGTTTGCCAGCAGGCATGCCACGCCCATCGCGGCTACCCCGTGCTCCACGTACACCCACGCCGATAGGTCGTAGTCGCACCGTCGCTCAATGAAGTACGCCACGTAGCGTACCGTCAGCGCGAGCGCGCCGAACGCAGAGAAGGACTTCAGAAAGCACGCGAAACGACCCGCGTAGCCCCCGAAGAGCAACACGTCCCCGCCATAGAGCCACGTGAACGCGTCCGCCAGCAACTGGATAGAGCAGCACAGCATGAGTGCGATAAGCTTGCGTGCCTTATGCTTATCGCCATGTCGAGTGAGGTACACCACAAAGGCCGCCACAAGACAAAAGAATGCGCCCCACAGCTCCACAGAGCTGTAAATGTATTGCTCTACTGGCATACCCCTCACTCCAAACGACGTCTGCCCGCCACGGCGACGACGACGCCGCTCACGGCCGCACCGGCCACGAGGCACAAGCCGCCCACGAGGGCTATGCTGCCATTCGTGAAGGCGCTCGCCGCAACCGGTGCCGCGGCCTCGCGCTTGAAGTAGGCATACACTCCGTTTGCCTTGTCGTTGTAGCAGTAGCGGGGGTCGGTGAGGTTGGCAGCGGTGTCGCTCCCGAACTCATGAATGCCCGTGGTGTAGCCATCGGGCGTCGAGCTCGTGCCCGTGACGACCTTGAGGCTGCTCGCCAGAATCGGCTCTTTGGCGTCGTTCGTGGAGGCATATAAGGCCAGCCAGCCCTTGCCGACATCGCCGTTGAGGTCGGCGAAGTCGCTCATAGCGGTCTTCACCTCGCCCTCTCGCTTGGCGTCGGTGCGCGCCACTTGGTAATAGGCGTTGTCGTTTCGCACGACGATCCGCTCGCCAGACTCGATGGTGGCTGTGATGTCCTCCACGTCCACGATGTATTTGGGGATGGGCGTCATCTTCACGTTGTAGTAGTTGTACACATCGATGGCGGTGAGGGCCACGGAGACCGCGGCCAGCACAGCGAAGATGCCGGCGGTCACGTACTTCGCAACTCGAGAACCCGCAACACCCGACTGAAGTCCCGCCTGTTCGCCCTTGAGCCTTTCTATCTCTAGCCCTTTTTCATAAGCCGTGTTTTCTAGCGAGTTGAGCGCATCATTTATATCGTCCATGTTTTCTTGAAGATCAACGGCATTTTCTAAGACCTTAGCATCTGCGTATTCCAATCTCCCTCTCCCTCCGGGCTCCAATATCCCTAAGGGCTTATATCTACGATATTCCACTAAGGTCATTTCCCCATGATTCGCAACGCTCGGTATTTTCTTTATCGTTAACGCCTCGTAAGTGTCAGGATATTTAAAGTCGTTTACTCTCATATTATTGAGAGCGGTATAGGTATCTTCTGTGCACTTTTTCGAGGCCTCCAGAGCCTGAATTCTCCTATCAAATCCCGCGTTGGCCAGATTCGTGGACAGCGCTGACGCTCGCCGTGCGGTGGCAACCGCCGCAATTCCCGAAACCGCCGCACCAACCCACGAGAGTATGGTGAAGTTGTGCAGGCTCAAGAGATCGGCCCACTCGGAGCCCACCTGTCCACGACGCAAGGCTTCGGAAGTGAGTGCGACCTTGTCGGAGAAGATCTCGCGGTTCACCCCCGCGTAGATCGAGACTTCGGCTGACTCCGCAACGTCGAGTACGCCACCACAGCCTGGCCCCATGGCCTCAAAGGCTTCGCCCGACGCTATGCCAGTCTCCACAAGCGTAAACAGCGACAAGAACTCAAGGCCGGAAAGCTGACCGGGTGTGAGCACGCTTGACAGGGGATAAAGTGCTTCGTAGTCGTTTGCAGACACGTCCTCCAGAGGACGGACAAACAAGTCGTAGAGGGTTCCCTCGCCGTATGGCATCAACTTCAGGTACCAGTAGATAGCGGTGGTGCGCGTTTCGTCCACCTCTTTCGCAAGCTCGGACGTCGACTCCAGCGACTCGGCCATTGACTTTGTAATCTGCTCGGCATTGCTTGGATCAAGGTTTGACGGAGAGGCAACGACATTCGATGCCTCTATGCCAGGGAATTCATATCCAGGGTCGGTGACGTCCGCGTCCGGAGACGCGCTGCTTTCCTCTGTCGCAGACGCATCCGCTGTGACGTTCTTCTGAGCCTTCGCGTCGTGGTCCAACAGCGTCTTGCGCAGCTGCTCCCAGCCCGCCGCCACGGCCTTGGCCGTGTCTTGGTAGGCCGCCGCCATCTCCCGGGCGGCGTCGGTCGGCCTGTCCTCGCCGTATGCGGCGGCGAGGCCGTCGGGGCCCAGGGCCGAGAGGCGCTCGAGCCAGGTGGTCTCCTGCGTGTCCGCGGCCATGGAGACGAGCCGCTCCACGAGCAGCACCACGTCCGCGTTGCCCTGCATGAGGACGCACTCTAGGTCAACGTTCTCCGGGTTTTTGGATCGCTCCTCCGCGGCCTGCTCCTCAGTCATTCCCGACATGTCGGCCCCAAGCTCCTGCAGGGTCTCGTTGAGCAGCAGGTCGCCGAGCGTGCGGCCCGAGTCGTCCTCGACCACGTGGTTGAGCAGCTCCCTCGCAGCGTCGGCGCGAGCCCTGTTTCCCGGCTTGTCCGAGGCAGCGTTCTCGCGGTACTCGCGCACGGCCGCCATGAAGCGCTCCATGAGCGGGCGTATCTGCGAGTCTCGGTACTTCGCCATGAGCGTGCGGTAGTCCGAGAAGCTGTAGCCTCCGTCCATGCCCATGACGGCGAGGTCGGTGATTGCCTTGGCACGGTCGCCCGTCGTCTTGTAGCCGAGCACCACGGCAGCGTCCTCCTTGACGGCGCTTCCCGCCCCCTGGTTGAGGTCGGCCGGTTTGCCGTCATCAGATTTGAGCACCGCATAGCCCTTGTCTACAAGCGACTTGGCGGCATCCTCGGGCGTCTGAGCGACAGCCACGTAGACCTCCCCCAGGTAGTCGCCCGCCTGGTTGGCCGCCTCGCCCTCGGCGAGCGTCTGCACAGGGCACGTCAGCGCCACGAGCAGCGCCATGGCCAGCGCCAGGATCCTCATTCTCAGTTTCACGTTCGTTCCTCCTGCCGACGATTGCGAATTCGTGCGCCCGTTATACCACACACAACGTGACAGAAGCGCGACACGACGCGACGAGGGCGGCGGATACAAAGCCCGCCGCCCTCGCCCCGGCCATCCTACGCTGCTGCGGGCTCCCTGCGTCGTTTACCGCAGAGATACATGCCGCCAGCACCGAGCGCCACGCCGGCCGCCAGACAGAGGCCACCGACCAGCGCGGTCAAACCACTTGTGAAGACGCTGCCAACAACGGGCGCGTCATCGCGCTTGAAGTAGGCGTACACGCCGTTTGCGTCATCGTTGTAGCAGTAGCGGGAGTCCGTGAGGTTGAAGGCCGCGTCTGACCCAAACATGTGGATGCCGGTGGAGTAGCCATCGGGCACAGAGCTCGTGCCCGTCACGACTTTCAGGCTATCGGCCAGAATGGGATCTCCCCCGGTCTTGGCGCTGTAGAGTCCGAGCCACTCCTTGCCCTTGTCGCCGTTGAGGTCGGCGTAGCTCAGCATGGCCTTTAGGTCGTCGTCCGTTCGAGCCGCATTCGTGAGAACCGCGGTGTAGTAGGCGGCGTCGTTTCGTATCATGGTCTTGGTGCCGTCATCGGCCGTGGCGGTAATATCGGCTTCATCCACTATATAGAGCGGCATAGGAGCGTACTTGACGTTATAGTACGACATAACGTCTCTAACGGTGCTATATATAGAGACCGCCGTGAGCACTAAGAACACCGAACTCAGTATAATCGCCGTTTTCCACGACGTGTTTACGTTCTCCGCACTTGTTTTAAGTTGTTCTTTTTCTTGTGCTACCTTTTTTAATTTATTATCGACCTTTTCCTTTGCTTCATTGAAGGAATAAACTCCTTCTTCGAGTCCCGAATCCTTAGCAAAAAAATCATTTGCTGAATTGGTACCCATCTTCTTACCGTAAAAATCGATATCATCTCGCAGTTCTTTGGGACTCAATTTTCCTGCTAGTTCATTTTTTACGAAGGCGTCCGCATCCGCCCCTCCCCTCGCGGATTTTATTATCATCTGCTTCTCGTTAAGAGAAAGGGGAGTCGTGCGCGTGCGCGTTACCCGAACATCAAACCAACTTCTGTCATTAATCGCAAACGGGTTGCGCGAGATATTGACTAATGTCTCGTCAAATACATCTCCACCAATAGGAGCGGCTTCACGCCACACTGCTGTGAGTTTGTTTGACATCCTTTTGAGGTGCTTATGCATCTTGCTAACATCCTTATACTTCTTTGCGTACTCATCAATCTGCTGTATATTCTTCAAATCCTGCATCATCGTTTTATACACACTGTATCCCGCGAGCACGCCCGATATTGCCGTGCCGGTCCAGAGCATCGCCGTATACTTGTACTGTGACAGAAAGTCAAACACACCCGTTTTCTCACGCTGAAGGGCGTCCGCACGCATCGCCTCCGAAGTAAGCGCCGTGAGATCCGAGAATATCTCACGGTTCACGCCTTCGTAGAGCGACAATTCGGCCGAGGACTCGGCCATCTCCTTGAACCCCAGATCGTCCGCCCACATGGTGGCGTACGCGTCCCCCATGGTGACTCCTATTTGTAGGAGCTCTGGCAGCGATAGGAACTCTATGGTCGCCGCCTGTCCTGCACTCAGACAGCTGGCTGCCGGATAGAGCCTGGATATGTTGTCGCCCGTGACCTCTGATGCCGGAAGTGTAAACAGGTCATACAGCGTGCCCTCGTCGTAGGGAAGAGACTTGAGGAAGAAGTAGAGGGCGGCCCCGTTTGAGTCGTACACGTCATCGCTAGCCTCATCCATAGCCTTCAGCGAGGTAGTGGCCTCGTCCAAGATCTCCGGAACGTCGGACGGGGACACATCCTCCCGCTCGCTCGGGACCTCTGGCGCCTCCATGCGAAGTTCTTCAACGACATCCACCTCATCTGACTCCTCCACTGCCACCGCATCAGACTCCGACGTCGGCTGATCGGTCGTGTCCACAACCTCAATCGGCTGGCCAGACCGAGCGTCCGCTTGAGCCTGCGCCTGCGCGTATGAGCTCCCCTGTGCGTCCTGTTCGTCACCCTCTGCGGGCGTGTCCTGCGCAGGGACATCGGAGTACTCCTGATCGCGCTGCAGAAGCTCTTCGCGCATGGAGTCCCAGCCTTGGGCAAGCGAGTTCGCCAGTGCTTGGTAGCGCGCAGACTGCTCGTTGAGCGCATCTGTAGGGCGCATGTCGGCGTACTGAGCTTCAAACCCGTTGGAGCCCATGGCCGAGAGGCGCTCCAGCCATGTGGTGTCGGCAGTGTCTGTAGCATAGGAAAGAAGCCGCTCCGCCATGAGCACCACACCCTGGCTTCCCTGCATGAGGGCACACTCCAGATCGATGTGAGACTTCCGCTCTTCCTCCGAGAGACGCCCGTAGTCTGGGCCCATCTCTTCCTTCGTCGGCTGGAGCAGCAAGTCGCCCAAGTGCCCCCCGGTGTCGTCGTCCACGATGCGGTTTAGAAACGAGCGGGCAAACTGCGCCTTGGCGTGGTTGTTTGGATTCTCCGACGCGACATTTGCGCGGTACTCCTGCACGGCCACCATGAAGCGGTCTATGAAGGGCCTTATGGTCGAGTCACGATATCTGTTCATGAGCTCGGCGTAGGACGTGAACGAGAAGCCTCCGTTCATGTTCATGACGGCCAAGTCGGTTATGGCGTTTTCGCGCTCACCTGTAGTCTTGTAGCCCAGCACGACCGCCACGTCCTTCTTGAGAGCACTGTTGGCGCCTTGATTGAGGTCAGCTGGCTTTCCGTCAACACCCTTGAGAACGGTCCAGCCGTCCGCTTCGAGGGCTTTCGCGGCCTCGTCGGGCGTCTTCGCCACCGCGACGTACACATCCTCCAGATAGTTTCCCGCCTGGTTGGCGGCCTCGGCATGTGCCATCGACTGCAGTGGACAGGCCACCATCATGAGTACCGTCATCACGACGGCGATGATTCTGTTCCTCAACTTCACGGGACTTCCTTTCTTTTGAACCAACGTCGTCACCCTTACTATCTCACAGGCCACGTGACAAAACCGCGACAAAACGCACGACGCTAATCAGAGTCTGTGCGTCTCCTGCCTACGAGGTACATGCCACCTGCGCCGATGGCGGCTCCAGCCGCAAGACAAAGGCCACCGACGACGGCCGTGCCACCGCCCGCGAAGGCGCTGGACGCAACAGGGGCTTCAAGAGCCTTGCGCGTGAAATAGGTGTACACTCCGTTGGCCTTGTCGTTGTAGCAATATCGTGGATCGGTGAGGTTGAAGGCCGCGTCCGACCCAAACATGTGGATTCCAGCAGAGTAGCCGTAGGGCAGCGAGCTTGTGCCCGTGACCACCTTCAGGCTGTCGGCGAGGATCGGATCGCCTGAGCCCCTCAGGGCGTAGAGCGCCAGCCACTCCTTGCCCTTGTCACCGTTGAGGTCGGCGTAGTTCTTCAACGCCTTATCGTCCTCTTCGCTCTCGCGTAGATGGTCTGTATATACCGCCTCGTAGTAGGCAGTGTCGTTGCGAACGACCGTCATAGAGCCATCAGCAGCCGTGGTCGTTATATCCCGCTCGTCCACAATGAACTTGGGTATAGGAGCATATCTCACATTGTAGTAGGCAACTATGTCTGAGATGGAAGACCATAAGGACGCAATGAGCAAGATAACGGTCGCCACGGTAAAGACGTTCCTCACGACGCCCCATTTGCTGGTGGTGGATTTGTAGCCCGCATGCTTGCTCTCGAGCTCATTCATTAAATCCTTATACTCATACGTATCTTGTTGCAATCCAACGTTGTTGTCGAATAAGTCCGATACGGTCTCTATTTTTGAATTATTCATTTGTCGAGATACAAGACCATTCAGTTCATCCATTTGTTCAGCGGTCATTCCGCCTGCGAACCTTATTTTCTTTAGTTCGGCGACGCGCTGAAGTTCCACAGCGTTCAGTGGGTTGACCGCTTTTTTCATAGAAAACGTAGCTTGCATCGCAGCACCACTCTTTGACGAAATGGGTTCCAGAGTAATCTTTCCAATATCCTCAAATCTATAAACGCTGTTCTGATTCATTTGATTCGCTGCGTCTTTCATATACTCCATTGCATCGTTGACGGTATTGAGCATCGCCTGCTTATTTGCCGTGAATTTTGCGTACTTATATGCGCTCACGCCTGCAAACAAAGCTGAAACCGCCGTACCCGCCCAGAGCAACAACGAAGTCTTATACCGAGAGAGGAAGTCGATGGCACCCGTGTCTTCGCGTTCTAGGGCCTGCGCACGCAGGGCATCGCTCGTGAGCGCCGTCTGGTCAGAGAAGATCTCGCGATTTACGCCCTGATAAAGCGAGACGTCCTGAACGAGCTCGGGTACGTCCTGGAGTCCCGTGTTTGCAGTCCACGCTTCGGCAATGGCACTGCTCGAGGTGACGCCTATCTGTAGCATGCGCTCCAGTGGCAAGAACTCCAGCGTCGCCACCTGGCCAGCGCTGAGGCAACTCGCGATTGGGTATAGCTCAGCTATGCCGTCTCCCGTCACCTCGGACGAGGGTCGGATGAAAAGGTCGTAGAGCGTGCCCTCGCCATAGGGAGTGGCCTTGAGGAAGGTGTGGATGGCGGCGATACGCGTATCATTGACGCTCTCTGCGGTCTCATTTATCGCAGACAAGCCACCGTTTATCTGCTCGAGCACCTCAGGCGTGTCTTGCACCGTTGGTTGCCTGCCCTCCTCGCCAGAGGACACTTCGACGTCCAGGTTCAGAATTGAGCCCGTGTCGACCTCGTCACCCTCTTCTTGGACGGATTGGTCCTCTGAAGGCGATCCAGCGCTCTGACCTCCGACTTTGGTATCGTATGCTAGGAGTGCTGCACGCACATCCTCCCAGTCCTGTGACAGGCGTACCGCTATGTCCTGATACTGACCATCCATGCTATTTCTCGCGTCGGAAGGGCGCTGGTCGCCGTAGGAGGCTGCGAGGCCGTCGGGGCCCAGGGCGGAGAGGCGCTCGAGCCAGGTGGTCTCGGCGGTGTCCGTTGCGTAGCCGAGCAGCTGCTCCGCCTGGTACACGACCTCGGCGCTGCCCTGCATGAGGGCGAGCTCGAGGTCGATATGCCCCCTCTTCTCGTCCTCGGAGAGCCCCTCGTAAGCATCGCCCAGCTCAGCCCTCGTCTGGTTCAGGAGGAGGTCACCGAGCCGCCCGCCCGTGTCGTCGTCCACCACGCGATTGAGCATGGCCCTCACGAAATCGGCCCTCGCGCGGTTGCCGGCAATATCCGACGCGGCGTTCTCCCGGTACTCGCGCACGGCAGCCATGAACCGCTCGATGAACGGCCTCACCTGCGCGTCGCGGTACCTGTCCATAAGCGCCTGGTAGTCCATTACCGAGTAGCCGCCATTCATGTTCATGACGGCGAGGTCGGTAATCGCCTTGGCCCGGTCGCCCGTGGTCTTGTAGCCGAGCACGACGGCCGCGTCCTCCTTGAGCGCGCTGCCCGCCCCCTGGTTGAGGTCGGCGGGCTTGCCGTCGCGCTCAAGCACGGTGTAGCCCTTGTCCGTGAGCGACTTGGCGGCCTCGTCAGGCGTCTTCGCGACGGCCACGTAGACCTCCCCCAGGTAGTCGCCCGCCTGATTTGCGGCCTCGCCCACGGCGAGCGCCTGCATAGGGCTTGAAAGCACCATGAGCACACTCATGAGCAGAACCAATAACTTATTCCATATTTTCATGCTCGGTTCCCCTCTACTAATCATTTCCCGTCATGTCGTTTATACCAAGACGCATGTGACAGAAGTGCGACACAAAGCCGATAGTACCACGGAAGATGCACCTGTAGCCTGATGCGAGATTCATATTCTTTCTCTTCGAGCAGTTCACGGGGTAAGGGCCCACCCCGACTGCTATTGTCCCTATATATCTACTACGGCTAGGAGTTGAAAATGTCAGTAAGCGCGAGCGAGATAGAGAAGATGGAGGCCTCGAAGAAGAAGGTCTCCCGGAGGCGGTAGACCGAGGCGTACCGGGTCGAGGCAGTCCAGCACCACCTGAAGGCGAGGGAGTTCTCTTTTCCACCTTCGTACCTCCCCCTCGACGAAGCTCTATAAGACGGTTCATGTATAGCACGCAGCGCGTGACAGATACTCCACGTCAGACGCATGTCCTCGCAAAAGGCCCTTCCCTTCGACGGTGGTTCGCAGGTGTGTATGTATAGCGAGACGGATGCGCGCACGTTGACGAGCGAGGCAATGTCTCAGGCGGTCGAGAGGTTAAAGGCCAACGCGGCGACCATGCCCGCGGCCAAGGCGGTCGACAAGGCCATAGAGTCGATGCCGGGCGGCTTCGTGATCAGGCCGTACCTGCAGGCGCACAAGGCGGCCCTTCATGCCCGACCTCAATCCTCTGGAAGCATAACTTAAGGGGTTATTATAGCGTCATGCACGGGGCACAAGAACTAACTTGTCATCAACGACAGGTCAAACAAATATGGCGACTGAGGCATAGGCCAAGCACAGGCCGCCAACAAGGGCCTTTGAGCCGCTGGCAATGGCAACGTCGCCGCTGAGGTCGACAAAATCCTGTAGGGCTTCGTACGAGCTACTCGATGTTGAAGACGTTGTCGAAGCCGGTGAACTCAAAGATCTCCATGATTTGGGGGTTGACGCCATAGAGGCGCATGCCGCCCTTCTTCATCATGCTCTTATGGGTGGTGAGCAGCGACCGCAGGGCAGCAGAGGTCAGGTACTTGAGGCCCGTCATGTCGATCACCAGCTCGTCCACCCCGTCGAGGGCGTCGCGCACCTCGCGGTTGAAGTCCTCTGACGACGCGGTGTCTATGCGACCCTCCAGCGC
>CACXZL010000009.1 GCA_902772085.1 uncultured Coriobacteriaceae bacterium
GAGTCCGTGGGAGAGCAGGACGTCGCTGACCAACGGAGGGCATTTCCGCTTTTTTGCCGGGAGGGGCCCGGCGGCACCGCGCCGCCGGGCCCCTCCGCCTTTGTGTGTTATATCATTGACTTTGGACATGCCGGTCATTTCCCTTCTGGCCTCCTAGGTCGTCACTGACAGAACAGCAACTACTAGGCTAGACCGTGACCTGGTCAGCATGCTCGCTATCGAAGAGTCGAAATCCGTCATTTCGAAGTGTCGACTTTTACTTTATCGAATACATGCGCTGCATCGACAAGTGGGTCCGCCGCAAGATTCGCTGCGTGTACTGGAAGTGCTGGAAGCGGAATCGGACCAAGTTTCGCGCCCTCGTGTGTCTAGGCGTCGCCCAGGGGCAGGCGTAGCAGTAGGCGAACTCGCGGAAGGTCTACTGGCGCGTGGCGGGAAGCGGAATACTCGACCGTGCGCTCAACAACGCCAAGCTCGAAGAGCTCGGCTGGACCCTTCTCTACCCACGTTACCAGCTACTATCGTGTTAGGCTTGGGAACCGCCGTGTACCGAACGGTACGCACGGTGGTGTGGGAGGACGGCGCGCCGACTAACGGCGTGCCTTCTACCCGATTGATCAGCGCGATGTTTTCCGTTTTCATCGATAAGATTAGCAACAGGTGGCCCGGGCTCGGAAGTTATTAAAGATGATTGTCCGCTGTCGAGTCGTAACTATG
Organism: uncultured Coriobacteriaceae bacterium; assembly: GCA_902772085.1. Taxonomy (GTDB): domain Bacteria; phylum Actinomycetota; class Coriobacteriia; order Coriobacteriales; family Atopobiaceae; genus RUG440. The sequence goes on from CACXZL010000009.1 coordinate 718, forward strand.
TATTGCGGGGGGCTTCGACTATGTACAACGGCTCAGCATGGATCGTGTTGTTTGATGCAAGAAGTCCTATAGACTTACATTCCTGACTCTGCGTGTGGCGCTGGCGAGATTAATGCGTTTGAACGACGAGATGTGCCAGAAAGATCTCGGAGACTGTGCGAGCCAGATGACATCAAGTGCCATCGTGCGACACATCCATTTCAGAAAGGCGTAGTAGGCGGTACATGGCCCGCATCCCGCCCTCGCGTTTGTGGACACATGTCGTCCTTGCGATACGTATCCTGAGACATCCCTAGACGAATTCCAATGTGAAAGTTTTGTGTCAATCGACAGATGGTATAATTGCAAACGTGATCAAAGAAGCCGTAAAGTGCTTGAAAACTGCTAGAGGCAATAAGAAAACAGTGATATGCGAATGGGCATAATCATGTATGCGGTATCATGGGCACATCGCGTCACTGGCGCTATAAGCGATGCGTGGAAAACGCGCAATGAAGGCGTGCATTTATAAGATGATTTGTTTGATATCTAAATATTCCAAAATCAATTATTTTGAAAAATAAAATATTGAACAATAGTTTTCAAAACTGCAGGTAAAAGTTGCCAAATTTGGACTTTTGCAAATTAACGTACAATTATGCATAAAAAATTTCCCTTTATGGATGAAAAAGTGATTGACAAATGCTAGTGTAGCTTCGCAATGTAAAACTCGACTAGGAGATTTATATGGTTGAAGTTACCAACAACGATGATTTCTTAAAACAATCTTATCCTTGCAGCAATCATATATATGATAACGACGGGAATATTCTTAAACGAATATGGAACGCCGTGGAAGAAGGTACCAGAATCGTTTTCTTATGCGCTGAACCTTACTCCGGTAAGGGCCGAATCCTCTCAAGGTTTGTATTGAGCTGCGGGTCGAAATCTGTTCCTGCCCGATTCGTAGATTTTTCTCAGAAGGATTATAAATCGTCCGTTTCATCCTTAAAAGATCTTGCCCGCTGGACAAGCAAACAGGATGATCAGACGATGATAGATAGGCCAAAAACGGTTTTGGCTTGCAACAACATGTCTGTTGGTGATGAAGCAGACATAGAGCGGACGGCAAAGTATATAAGACGTTTAGCCTGCGCAAATACATTGATTTTGATTTCCCTGTTGCCGGAAGGTGAACCGCTTGTTGAGCGGTTGAGTGAAGCAATTTGTTTTTGGTCTTCCGATCTGATCTCAATGAGATCCTATAAAGACGGTGACAGGTCTTTGTGGACGGCCTATGCCAAAGGAATACCCTGCTTGAGTGAGGTGGTGCAAAGAATAGATAATGCTGACGTCGATACACCAGCTTATGACTCAGCATACGTTAGTAACTACATTAAAGTATTACAGTCAACCGTACGTGAAATCATGATAACTGATGAGAAGAAACTTCGATGCTGCATGCTCCTGTTTGGCTATGGCGATATACATGAGATCGAAGGTGCGCTTGGCGGTGTTGACGAAAGTCTTTGGCGCTGTATCGCGCGTGATGCCCCGTTCTTTGATGTGAATCTTATCGAAGGAACTTTCGATTGCGTTGGAGCAAAATCAAATGATTGTCTGCGCGCAGTGTTCAACATACTAAAAGATATGGTGAAACCATGGCCCATGCTTGTGTATCGTGTCGCCCAGGGGCTTGCAAAGAGGGGTGACTATGCGAGGGCGGTCATCGTAAGCAACATGTGCGCGGATGACGAGAAGCGTAGCTCCATATGCTTGGAGTGGTCAATCTATATGATTGATGCTGGACAACTTGCCGCCGTAACGGATGCAGTCAAAACGACAGAATTGATGCGCATCAACTCCTTGCCGGGATACAGCGAAGCGCGCTGCGTCCTGGACACGATTAATGGCGGGGATTTACAAGATGAGATTCATGAATGGGAAGCTTGCCACGGCCAATCATTGTGTAGCAAACAAGCTGAGTTAATCCTGGGCTGTCGGGGATTGTTGCAGGCGAATATGAAATTTAACGTCAGTAATCCGCAAGCTGAAAGTCGCGACACATTGTGCGAGGCGCTCCTTGAGCTTCGGCGTGACGTCTCACTTATTGCCGCGGGTAAACTCGATGAGGCGTACGAACATCTTCTTGCTTGTCCAGCAAGACTTACGGAGGGCTCTGTGACATCAGGGCTGTTGTCGATGGTGTATGTTTTTTGCTCGTTGCTCATGGGCATTGTCCCGAGTCCTTTGGATGTGGCGTCCTCCAGAAATGCGAGGCACTTGTTTGAACGCTCTGGCTTGACCCAGCTGAGCTCGCTTTACGACGCGTTACTCATTACCGGCAAGATACTATCGGGAAGAGCGATTGATGGTGACGTTTTGGAGGCGCCTATTCAGCGCGCATCACGCGCGCGTGATGTAATGCTTCAGGGATTATTTCTTCTTGCGGCGGGCATTTCCGACATGAGAATTGGCGCATACACTAGATCGCATGTCCGTTTCGCAAAGTCCATCAGCCTCTTCGAAGGCTCGTATGTCTCATCTCTGGCAAAAATATCTCACTTGCTGGATCTTACGGTGCGAGCGGAGCTTGGTGAGCGTATAAGAAAAGGTGAACTTGATGATTGTCTTGGGGTGTCGCACTCGATGGACTCGGTCGTGGCGTTTGTGGGCATCGCCGTGCTTTCCGAAGGAAAAGTTTCTGATGAGGACTTGTCATGGCATGAGTCATTATCCTATCCACGTGAAACGCATTGGCTACTGAACGTTTTGACCAACGATACCGTCTCTGTTTCCCATCGCATGCGTAGCGTCGTCCCCTCTTCGTGGGTTGATTCGGTGCGGTATTCAGCGAGTGAGGTGGATGAGTTCTTTTTGAGGGATAATCCCATTGAGACGGCGAGGACTTCGAGGAGCGGACTAGCCCTTGCGAATACTGCCCAGACAAGGGAGGAGAATAACGTAAAGCAACGTGTAGAAGTGCATATGCTGGGCGGCTTTGACGTTTATGTAAATGGGTCATTGTTGCAAAACAATCGACTTGAGCGAAGACGAGCAAAAGCACTTCTGGCGTTGTTGACGGCGATACCGGGGCACACTGCGAAACGTTTCGTCATCATGGAGTCCATATGGCCTGCCTACGATTATCAAAGCGCAAACAAATGCGTATACTCAGCAACGAGCGTTTTGAGATCCGAAGTCAAGTCGCTTCTTGCGGAAAATGCCCACGTGGCATTGGTGTGCACAAGTAAAGCTGAGGCTGCCATATCGCTGAATGCAGACATCTTTACGTGCGATATCGATGTATTTGAGAAAAAGGCTCGTCGAGTTCTTGATTTGGAGGGTTCAGACAGAGAAGTCGTTGCTCTTGGCCGTGAGCTTGAAGAACTGTATAATGGAGATCTCTTTGTACCCCCAACAGATGGAATGGGCGTGATGCAGGCAAGGGCACGCGAGCTTAAGGACTTGTTTGCCGACTCCATGATTGTTGCGGCGCATGCTGCGTCGAATCTGGGCCTGAAGGCGCAGGCTTGCAGGTTTGCACAAAGGGCATATACTGCTGATGACCTTCGCGAGGACGCTGTGAGAATTCTCATAACAGCCCTCTGCGCTGCAGGCAGAAAAGTTGAGGCGGAAAGATACTATGAGAAGTACGTTGGTCATGTAGTGGACATCACTCGCCGCCCACCCTCTCGGCATCTTCGAGAGGAAATACAGAGCGTATTGGGCAACTTCATGGACGCTGACGGCCTGCGCCAAAACGTGAACTGTCGAGGAGAGCGCGATGTCCGAGTGGAGGGGCCACAAGATGGCGATGGTGAAGATAAGTCCGATGCCGGGTTTGTGGATGAGGCGTAATTTGTACGTATAATTGAGTTTCGATGATGGTTGGTGAATTCTATACGTTTGAAGCGCTGGCCTGTTAAAGTAGAAATGTTGTAGTGTGTGTACCGTGCTCCTTTCTACAGGAACGAAGGGAATGGATATGGCTGGTTTTTTCTCCAAGATACTCTCTATGGGCTCCGACAAGCAGATAAAGGAGTTCAGAAAGATTGCGGATCGCATCAATGAGATTGAGCCTCAGTTCAAAAAGATGAGCGATGATGAGCTTAGGTCCCAAACTGTGAAGTTTCGCGAGCGTCATGAAAACGGCGAGAGTCTCGATGACTTGTTGCCCGAGGCCTTCGCGTCCGTACGCGAGGCGTCGCAGCGTACGATTGGGCAGCGGCATTTCGACGTGCAGCTTATAGGTGGCATCGCACTTCATCGAGGCACGATCGCGGAGATGAAAACGGGCGAAGGCAAAACGCTCGTATCAACGCTTGCCGGTTACCTGAACGCCATCTCTGGGAAAGGTGTTCATATTGTTACCGTAAACGATTACCTAGCCAAGCGTGACAGCGAATGGATGGGTATGATATATAGGTTTATGGGTATGGATGTGGGCCTTATTCAGAATGGCATGAAGCTCGGACTGAAGAAGCCGGCCTACGCCAAAGATGTCACGTACGGCACAAACTCTGAGTTTGGTTTTGACTATCTGCGCGACAACATGGTGACTCGTGCGCCGATGCGCGTGCAACGTGGGCATCACTTTGCCATTGTGGACGAAGTTGACTCCATCCTGATCGATGAGGCACGTACGCCGCTCATCATTAGCGGTGCAGGTACGAAATCTGCTGAAACGTATCAGGACTTTGCTCAGGCCGTGCGCGGCCTCGTGCCAGACGAAGACTTCGAAATGGATGAGGCAAAGCACACCATCGCCGCGACTGAGAAGGGCTTGGAAAAGATCGAGCGTGCGCTTGGTATCGAGGACATATACGGTGACTACTCGGGCGCCCTCGTAAACCATCTTCAGCAGGCGCTGAAGGCTGAGTACATGTTCCATCGTGACCAGCAATATGCGGTCATAGATGGCGAAGTAAAGATCGTAGACGAGTTTACCGGTCGCATCATGGAGGGCAGGCGTTACTCGGAGGGTTTGCATCAGGCCATTGAAGCAAAAGAAGGCGTGCTGGTTCGCGAGGAGAACCAGACGCTCGCTACCATAACCCTTCAGAACTACTTCCGTCTATACGAGAAGCTCTCGGGCATGACGGGTACCGCCATGACCGAGGATGCCGAGTTCCGTGAGATCTATGATTTGCCGGTGCAAGTCATTCCGCCAAACAGACCCGTCGCTCGTATCGACAACGACGACTTGGTGTACCGCACGCTTGAAGCGAAATTCAATGCGGTCGCCGATGACATAGAGGAGCGGCATGCAAAAGGTCAGCCTTGTTTGGTGGGTACGGTCTCGATTGAAAACTCCGAGAAGCTCTCCAGACTTCTGTCCAAGCGCGGCATCAAGCACAGCGTGTTGAACGCAAAATACCATGAGCGTGAGGCTCAAATCGTTGCCCAGGCTGGTCGTGAAGGCGCTGTTACCATCGCCACAAACATGGCCGGTCGTGGTACCGACATCCTCCTCGGTGGAAATGCCCAGGTAATGGCGAATGATTTCCTTGTTAGGGATGGAATCGTGCTTGACGAGGCGACGGATGAGCAGAAGGCCGCTGCGCGCAAGCGGGCAGACCTCATTTGCGAGAAGGAGCGCAAGCGCGTGCTCGAGGCAGGCGGTCTTTGCGTGATCGGCACCGAGCGTCACGAGAGCCGTCGTATCGACAACCAGCTGCGCGGTCGTTCCGGTCGTCAGGGCGATCCTGGCGAGACCCAGTTCTACCTCTCCTTGGAAGACGACCTTATGCGTCTCTTTGGCGGGGACCGAATGGATCGTATAGCAAACATGATGAAACGCTATGACATGCCTGATGACATGCCGATTCAGGCAAAGATGGTGACGAAGGCCGTAGAAGGAGCACAGCGCAAGGTCGAGGAAATCAACTTTGCCATGCGCAAGAACGTTCTTGAGTATGACGACGTCATGAACAAACAGCGTCGCGTGATTTACGAAGAGCGCAACAAGATCCTTGACGGCAAGGACTTGACCGAGCATGTGAACGAGGTCACTGCCGACACCGTGTGGAACAAAGTCATCGAGTTCTGTCCCGAAGGCGTGGACCCGGAGGAGTGGGACGTCGAAGGGCTGCACAAATGGGTCATCGCACTTACTGGACAAAGCGAAGGAATCCCCGAAGTCTCACTTGAAGAAGAGCCGTCGGAGATTTCTGACCGCATCGAAGATTTTGTGCGTGAGTGCTATGCCAGAAAGACCGAGAACCTTGGCGATACTATCATGCACGAGCTTTCCACACAGGTCATGTTGCGTGTCATAGACACGCGCTGGATGGCCTATCTGCAGGAAATGGACTATCTCAAGACGGGTATAGGCCTGCGTGGCTTTGGCCAGCGCGACCCGCTTGTCGAGTACAAAAGCGAGGCTTACTCTGCGTTTTCAATTTTGGTAGATACGATGTACGAGGACTTCCTACGTACGATTCTGCGCATCGAGGTGCAAGGCGCACCTATGCGTCGTGCTGCTGCGGCAAGAGCAGAAGATGAGTTGGAGATGGAGCAGGAGCGAGAGCAGGAGAAGCTCAAGTATTCTGGTCCCGAGGAGGTCGACGGCGATCACCGACAGAACGCCAATGTACATAGCGTGCCGACTACGCAGGCGCCGATGCGAAGCTTCACTGAGGTCGAAACTGCACCGGATCAGGCGAAGAGGGTGCCCTACCGCAAAGCCGAAAGCGTAGATCCCTATGCAGGTGTAGGACGTAATGATCCCTGCCCGTGTGGAAGTGGCAAGAAGTTCAAAAACTGCCACGGTAGGAGAAGCTAAGATGGGTGAGGCCGAGGCAATAGACCTTGTGGCATTGAGCGCACGACTTGAGGAGGTCGTGCGCTACCTTCATGTGGATGAGCGGAAGGCGGAGACGGCCCGTTTAGAGGACATGAGCACTCAGCCCGGCTTCTGGGATGATGCCGATGCGGCACGCTCCACAATGGAGCAGCTCACGAGGGCAAGGGAAGATGTCGAGTGTGCGGAGGCGGCAATTGCAAAGCTCGAAGACGCAAAAGCCGCTTTTGAGCTCGGTACGGAGCTGGAAGACGAAGACATGCTCGCGGAGTCTCAATCAATTGCCTGCGAGCTGGAATCAGATCTTACCGAGCTCGAATTAAACAGCTGGTTTGTGGATGAGTTCGACCACGGGGATGCTATTGTTACCATCACGCCCGGTCAAGGCGGATTGGAAGCTCAAGACTGGTGTGAGATGCTCTTCAAGATGTATCTGGCATATTGCGCACGTCGGGGGTGGAAGGTAGACGTGGGTGATGCGCCGGCTGCGGAAGTGATTGGGATTGACCGTGCCACCTTCACTGTTTCGGGAAAAAACGCCTACGGGATGTTGAGATCCGAGCAGGGTGTCCATCGACTCGTGCGCATCTCTCCCACGGATGCAAAGAAGCGAAGGCAAACCACCTTTGCAGGTGTGGAGGTGCTGCCCGTACTTCCCGACGATATAGAAATCGAGATCAATCCGGAAGACCTGCGGATCGACGTGTTTCATGCGTCTGGCCATGGCGGCCAAGGAGTGAATACCACCGACTCTGCCGTGCGCATTACTCACATCCCTACCGGTATCGTGGTGACATGCCAAAACGAGCGAAGCCAGCTACAAAACAAGGCCTTTGCCATGGGAGTCTTGCGTTCCAAGCTTTTTGAGCTTGAGCGCGAGAGGCGTGAGGCGGAGCTTGACGAGCTACGTGGGCCCAAACACGACATTTCATGGGGAAATCAGATACGCAACTACGTGCTTTATCCCTTCCAGCTTGTGAAAGATACTCGCACCGGAATGGAGACGGGAAACACAGACTCCGTCTTGCGCGAGGGTGATCTCGACAGGTTCGTAGCGGCGTATCACCGATGGAATGTTGGGGGAAGTGCGTAAAGCAGGTTTTGGGGGTGTATGTCTAGAATTTGTCTGGACGTTCAGGAACCCTCGTTTCCTCGTTTTTCAGAAACTATTAGGTCTGTTGTCTGTATAAAGGAGAGACATGGCTCCATGTCTTGTTCTTTGCCGCGTGCTAAAATATAATTTGTATATGTGTCTGCACATAAAGCAAAGGAGCTGTTGTGCCAAATCATTTTCGTAACGACGAACGACAAGGGGTGTCGGATGCCCCCGATGTCTTGGCCGCGGAAGCACCAGTCCCCGTCCAGGTCGTAACGGCCAGCACTGAGATCGTCACCGCGGATGACCAGCCAGTAGAGGGCGCTCAAGGTGGACAGACGTCAAAGAATCTCTACGCCTCGTTAGACAACGACTCATCGGTCGTGCCACATGTGGGGACCCCTACCATATCCCTTCAGAACGTCACGATGATTTATCCTGCCCAGCCAAACAAGCCCGCCCTCGACGATGTGAGCATCGACATATATCCTGGCGAATTTGTTTTTGTGGTGGGCCATTCGGGATCAGGTAAGTCAACGTTTCTCCGTTTGCTTACGCGTGAGCTGCGCGCTACAAAAGGATCGGTCCTTGTTTCCGGGCAGAACCTTACAAAGATGCGCAATTGGAAGGTGCCATATCTACGCCGTCAGATTGGTACGGTCTATCAGGACTTTAAGCTGCTGCCTGACAAAACCGTCTATGGCAACGTCGCCTTTGCTCTGGAGTGCATAGGGAAGCCCCGGTCGATCATAAAGACCCAGGTGCCTGAGGTGCTGCGTCTGGTGGGCCTTGCCGAGAAGATGGATAACTATCCCGATCAGCTCTCTGGTGGCGAGCAGCAGCGTGTGTCGGTGGCGCGAGCCATGGTAAACCGACCGCCTCTCTTGGTGTGCGACGAGCCTACGGGAAATCTTGATCCGGCCATATCACTCGGTATCATGAAGTTGCTCGATCGCATCAACCGGACGGGCACCACGGTAGTCATGGCTACGCATGACCGGGAAATGGTGGATGCCATGCACCGTCGTGTCATTGCTCTTGAGGCGGGACATGTGGTGCGCGATCAGGAGAGAGGAGGCTACGGTTTCTATGATGCCCTCTAACCTTGGTTATTCCCTGCGCGAGGCAGGTGCGCATATTCGCAGAAACTGGTCCACATGCCTCGGTGCAGTCGTAACGATTTTCCTTTCACTCTTCGTCATCGGCGTATTTGCCTTGGGATCTGACCTGGTAAACAACCTTGTTGGCAGCGTTGAGGATCGCGTAATGATTCAGGCGTTCCTCTCGGATGGTGCCGATCAGGCCAAGGTGGATGCCTTCAAAGACAAAGTGGCGTCGTGGGAGGACGTGGAGTCGGTAGTATACAAGAGCAAGGACGAAGCTCTGCAAGAGTATCGCAAAACCATGTCGAACCGCAATGCGGTGGACGCTGTCGATGCATTGGATGGCCAGAATCCCGTACCTGCATCTCTTGTGGTGAAGACAAAGGAGCCCAGGCAGGTAGAGTCTGTGGCAAATCAGATTGTGGGAGATGCGGAGTTTGCCGCCATTGCCGACGACCCAGAGAGTGTCGCCAGTTCGGTAAAATACGGCAAAGAGACCGTGGATCGACTTTTCAGTGTAAGCAACTACATCCGCATCGGGGCCACGGTGCTTATCATACTCCTCATTTTTGTGGCGTTCGTCTTTATAAACAACACCATTCGTCTGGCGATTTCCGCACGCCGGCGTGAGATTGCCATCATGAGATTGGTGGGCGCCTCAAACAGTTTTATTCGGGGACCCTTTATCGCAGAGGGCGCAATCGAAGCTGTTTTGGGAGCCATCCTCGCCATCATTGCGCTACAGGCAGCTTGGGGTTTCTTGCAACCGCAGCTAGCCTCGAGTTTGCAGTTCCTCTCGTTTGAGCTCTCGTCTGGAGTTACCATGCGGGTATACGTCATTCTCGTCGTGGCCGGCGTGACCATTGGCCTGTTTGGCTCAGCCATCGCGATGCGTCGCTATCTGAAAGTATAGTCGTCTATAGAGGCTATATATCCTTACCTAAAGAGGGGTATTTCCATGTGAGAGACATGCGTCTCGCAACGGGGAGTGCCCCTCTTTTGCTCATTCAGTCACAGAGGCTTATTTGAAAGCGGAGAAAGGAGCGCAATGGCGCGAACGCGTGCGCATCACAGCTCAAAAGGAAGACGTTATCCCAAGACTCGCAAGCCAAAGGTGTTGCTAGAGGGTAGGTTGTGCGTGCTGCGTCCCGGCGTGGGGCATGTGGATACGGCTGAGGGCACGTTTCCGCTTGCTCGTCATGGGGCGCGAGAAGCTATGAACGGCGATTTGGTGCAAGTCAGTCTCGTGCAGATGCATGGCCGCGGTGGTGAACGAGTTGCATATGTGCAAAACGTCGTTGCCCGGGCGTCGGAGAGCATTGTGGGAACATACGAGTACGCGGACCCGCTTGGGGTTGTTCACCCGCTAGACGCTCGAATATCACACGACTTTTTTGTTTTGCCCACAGATGCCAGTGCCCAAAGGCACGCAGTCTGCGAGGGCGATGTGGTTTTGGCCCGTATAGTCGAGTACCCCACGCGAAACAGCGCAGGTGTTGTCACACTGGATCGCCGTGTAGGGAAGGCAGATGACTTGGATTTACACATGGAGTCCGTGCTTGCCTCCTATGGCATATCCACAGTGTTTCCGTCTGCGGTCATTGAAGAAGCGGAGCGCATGAGCGCGCATGTGAGCGAGGCACTCGCGACAGACCCCCAAAGGAGGGATTTACGTGAGAGGCTCTGCTTCACCGTGGATCCTGTGGACGCACGAGACTTTGATGATGCAGTTGGGGTCGAGCAGCGGTCTGGCGACGGATTCCGTATACATGTGCACATAGCCGACGTTACGCACTATGTGAGCTGGTTTTCTTCTGTGGACGCAGAGGCAAGGCAACGTACCTGCTCGGTATACCTCGCCGATCGCGTGGTGCCCATGCTGCCTGAGCGACTGTGTAACGATGTATGCTCGTTGCGGCCCCTAGAAGACAGGCTGGCTGTGACTGTGCACATAGACGTTGACAGGTGCGGAAACATCATGGCCTCAGAGATGTATACAAGCGTCATACGGTCGCGTGCACGCTTGAGCTATGATGAGGTGGATGCGGTCCTTGATGGGGAGGCGGGGCCAGAGGCACTTCCTTGCAGGGATGAGGATCGTCGAGAGATCGTGCGGGCCATACGACTCCTCGATGAGGTGGCGAGGCTTCGACGGGGCGTCAGGCGAATGCGCGGATCCATCGACTTCGAGAACGTGGAGACCAAGGTGGTACTCGACGACGGAGGCGAAGCGATTGGAGTGCGCGTGCGCGAACGTACGAGGGCGACGAGCCTCATAGAAGAGGCTATGCTGATGGCCAACGAATGTGTCGCATCCTTGTTGAGTGGGCATGATGCGTCAACCGCATACCGAGTCCACGAACGTCCGGCGCTTGAGGACTTGGAGGAGTGCGTCTCGGTGCTACGGGAGCTCGATGTCATGAGCTCGGAAGAGGCGGCACATGTGGCGCTGGGCGATCCGCATGCCACGCAGCGCGTTCTCGATGCCGTCCACGGCACTGGAAGCGCCTATCTCACGAACGCCCTGCTGCTTCGGGCGCAGAGCCGCGCGGTGTATCTTCCTCACAACGAGGGGCATTATGCCCTAGGGGCGCGGGCATACTGTCACTTCACGTCACCCATCAGGCGCTATCCCGATGTGCTTGTGCATCGCGCCCTGAAGTGGCATCTGGCTCGCACGGACGGAGGGGCGGAACGAGCGCAGATCGAACGAGCTTTGCCTCAACTCTGCCGTACATGCTCCGAGCGTGAGAGAAACGCGGAAGCCGCAGCGCGTCTGTCGCAGCATATAAAAGAGGCTGAGCTCTTTTCCAAACAAATTGGAGAACGGTATTCCGGCATGGTGGTGCGATGCGAGCGCTACGGCCTTTTTGTAATGCTGGATGAATCCTGCGTGGAAGGCATCCTGCCCGTACGTGCCCTGGGAACGGAATGGTACGTTTACGATGAAAAACGCATGCGACTGATAGGGGAGTCGACGGGTCGTACGTGGAGCGTGGGCAAGCGCGTGGCCGTTGCGGTTGCCGACGTGGATATCGCAAAAGGACGCATAGAGTTCTCCTTGTGAGGCAACGCTGTGCTCCACGTGGCGCGTTGGGGATATTTTGCCAAAAAGGGTCTATAACACCACCATAATTTCTCGCCTCAAAGCGTTAGAATGAGTAGAATCATCCGACAAACAAGGGAGACGTCTTGAGCCAAACGATGCTGGAAGAGGAGTTGCTGAGGGCCGAGGGACTCATGCTGCAGGAGCAAGATGAAGAGGCGCGCGACCTGCTTTTGAGGTTGGCGGAGGATGCCGAGGAGTATGTGGAAAGCAATTGTCTCACTACCGAGAAGGTGCAGTGGTTCAGCTTCCCCACGTTCTTCGAGCGTCTATGCTATCGTCGGGTGGAGAAAGACCCGCGTGAGCTGCGCGACGTGGGAGAGCCGCTTGATCGACTGTATGGCGACCTGGCCCTTGCGGATGTCCGCGTAGGAGAGTACGACCATGCCATCGAGGCTTTGAAACGGGCGGTTCGCTGGAATCCCATGGAATGTGGCTATCGTCTCGACTTGGCCGACCTCTTCTTGATAAGCGGCAACGTTCAAGAATGCCTGGGGTTGGCGTATAGCGTCTTTGATCGCGCAAGTGACGCGCGACATCTTGCGCGAGCTTTTCTGGTGTTTGCAAATTGGTTTCAGCAATCGGGAAATGACCCTGCGGCTGGAGCTGCATTGCGAGCGGCCCGACGTCTTGACGTAGAAGACCCTGCGCTTGAGGCGGCCTTGGATCAGGCGCACGATACAAGGCGTGATCCCGATCTGTTAACGGATGATGAGTGCTCGGACTTGCTTGAGGCGGAGGGTCTGCCAGACGGGGCAAACGCTGAAGTGGCGATATGTCTGCTCATGTGTGCAACGGACGCAGCGAGTATGGGCGAAACAAACCTTGCAACGGGGCTTACGCTGCGAGCACGTGACCTTGTGGGCGAGCCAGCCGCTATGGCTCTGTTGAAACTCATACGGGAGGGCGATCGCGAGATGGCTCAGGAGGAGGCTGGTGGACATGTCGAATAAGCCTATGCACAAGACTATCGCACGCAATCGCTCTGCACGCCATACCTACTTCATTGACGAGACGTTTGAGGCGGGGCTGGTGCTCACGGGCACGGAGGTGCGTAGCCTGCGCGAGCGCAACTGCAATCTCGCAGATACGTTTTGTCTCGTCAGGGGTGGAGAGGCATGGCTCATGGGTGTTCATATCAGACCATATTCCCACGGCGGCGTGTGGAACGTTGATCCCGATCGCCGTCGCAAGCTTCTCTTACATCGCCGTCAGATTGACTATCTTGATGGTAAACTGCGTATGAAAGGCATGGCGTTGGTGCCGCTAGAGCTTTATTTTGACGAGCACAACCGTGTCAAGATTTCGATTGGTCTGGCAAGGGGCAAGAAGCTCTACGACAAGCGCGCGGATATGGCAAAGCGTGATTCCGATCGCGAAATCCAGCGCGCTCTGAAAGAGAGAAGCCGATAGGAAGGAAGCGCCGAGAAATCACGCTTCGTTGTAAAGCGCATGTTCAACGAGAGGGGAGTGTCCATGGATGCCACAGCACTGTATAAATTCCATTCCGGTCTTTACGTCATTTCCGCTCAGGCGGGCGAGGATGTAGGTGCATGTATCATAAACACCGGCCTACAGCTTACGAGCAATCCCTTGCAGGTAGAGGCGGTGGTAAACAAACAAAACCATACGGAAAACGTGATAGCCAAGGCAGGTCACTTCGCGCTCACGACCGTTACTGAATCTGCAAACATGCTCTATATCGGACGTTTCGGATTCAGGACGTCAGCCGATTACGATAAGTTCGATGGTATAGAGACGGAAAGAACGGTTCTTGGCGACCCCTATACGCCCGAAAACGCCGCCTGCGTGCTCGCTTGCAAGGTAGTGAGCACGTTGGATGTGGGCACGCATATGATTTTTGTGGGTGAAGTTGAGGATGCGAAGAATCTCAGTGACGTACCAGTGATGACTTATGCCTACTATCATTCGGTGCTCAAAGGCAAGACGCCGCCAAAAGCATCCTCGTTCATCGGCGAGGCATAGCATATCTGCCGAAGAAGGTGGTAAGCTATAGCCAGGTAGCGGGAGGAGAGCCCGCATCATAGAGAGAGGAGGCCACCATGGCCGAGGAAACCTACAAATTCGTGTGCACGGTATGTGGCTGGGAAGTAGAAGTCGATACGCCCGAGCTGCCCGAGGACTTCGTTTGCGAAGTATGTGGCGTGGGTGCCGACATGTTTGAGAAGGTAGAGGACTAGCTTTATAGCCAAACCAAAAAAGTACGAGAGTCCCGCCTATCAGGGGTCATCCCAATAGGCGGGATTTCCCTATACGTTGATGCGAAGCGCGCTGGCAATGATATCAGCGATTGCCTCATCGGTAACCTGGGGGTCATGCATCATCAGTCCCATAATGCCCAAAGACATTGCGTAGAAGGACTCATACGGATGCGGCGCATGACTCATCTGCATCAACGGCCCCTTTCGTGCGCGCGAACTCACAAAATGGTTTGCCAGCAGCTCTGAGCTGCGCACGATGAAGCGCTGGAGCAACACTCCGTCCCGCTTTCGTGCCGTAGACGCTCCAATCAGGGAAGGCCCGAGTACATAAGAACGCGCGATTCTCGCCAACTCTATAAGGGCATCGTGCGTGTCGTTGTTCAGGTGAGAAGACCAGACCTGAACGTATGAGATGAACTCGTCGATGCGGCAGTCGATCACCGCGTCTGCGATCGCTTGCTTGTCATCGAAATAGTGATAGAAAAGACTGCGTGTCACGTTCACACGCTTCGCGATGTCCGACACGCTCGTTTGAGAAACGCCTTTCTCCTTAAAGAGGTCATCTGCTGCAGCTATGAATGCCATGCGGCGTTTGTCGTTCTCCACAAAAAGATCCTTTCCACAGCAGGCGCCTTCCGCCTGAGTCTAGCATAGAACGTTTTGCCTCGCCTGGCGCATGCGATGGCAGGGTGCGTGAATGGTGTAATGCGCCATTTCTTGGAAAAAACCGTCCATGCGTAGTAGTGAGAGGCTCATAATGGGGTACACTGTAATCGTTGACAATCGCATGGTGGCTTCTTGCCTTGCGAATCCGGGGGTGACTGGTTTCGACAGGGTATGTCTGAGATGGTAAGCAAGCCGTGGTCTCCTCGCCACGTAAAACAGGGGTACCGTCAAATTGAATTGACAACAACAAATCTTTCGAGCCTCAACTGGCTCTCGCCGCATAACGTAAGTCGGCGCGCCTAACCAAGGGTTCTCCCGCCTTTGGGGTGGTGTCATCTGAGGGAGATGCTCGCGCGAACGTAGCTGGTATGTCGTGCGAAAAGATCGAACCCGCTAGGACGCTGAGCGCGCGTTGCCAGGTGCGATGCGTCCGAAACCCAACTGGCAACTGAGCTTGGAGAAAGCCGTCAGGGATGTGCTTTGGACCGGAGTTCGATTCTCCGCACCTCCACCTGCGTACGAAAGGGCGAACTCGGATTCTTGCCTGGACCCGAGTTCGCCCTTAGAGTTTGGATGGAGTAGGGCAACGCGCTCTACTCCATTTTTCGTGCGGTAGACCACCCACCGTTCCAACGAATCGCGTACACCTCCGACGGCCAAGAAACAACGTGCCCGCCAGGCAGCACTGGGCTTCGACGGATAATGCATGTGTCACGCCAAGCCCTGAGGAGGCCTCGAATGTCCATGAGCGAGCTCGAAGTCCTGGCGCACATCGACCGCGAAATGCTCTACTCCTTCGTGTGGGGCATACCTGCGGAGATCCTAGCGGAACGCATGAAGGTCTCGATCGTATCGATAGAGAGAAGCTGCGCGAACAGAGGGATACCCTTTCCCGACGAAGGTTACTGGATGAAGGTGGCCGCGGGCGTGAAGCCGGCTATTCCGCCGCTGACCAAGCACAGGCCCGGCCCGCGAGGGACCACCGGAACGATCGAGGACGCAATTGACGGCGGAAAGACCGAGGAGAAGGATTCCCTCACGGTCATCGACGACCTGCTCGGCGCGGGAACCGTGGACCTCATCGTTAGGACCGCCAAGGCCATAGTCATCGACCCAGACGCCGAGCTCAGGCCCCACCTCAGGTGGCAGAGGGACGTGTGCAGCAGCGAGCGTGCCCTCCGGAGATGGCTCTCGGAGAACGAGCTGTCATGCCATCATCTCTGGTACTACGCGTCTCCCGGCTCCGTCGTGA
>CACXZL010000010.1 GCA_902772085.1 uncultured Coriobacteriaceae bacterium
TCATCGATCGCAGTATCCGGTTTTCAAGGTTCGCCGCGCGGCTCCGCCGCGCAAGGTGTAACTATACGCCCCGCGGGGCCGCCCGGGGCCGGGAATCGGGTACTACATATTTTCTACATATATTGCAAGTAGACCTTCTGCGCTCGCATCCAACCCAAGGTAAACGCCGTGGCATCTTTGCTAACACCACGGCGTTCTATGAATGTTCATCGCGGTAGCTGCTTTAGCGCTCCCTTGCATGCTTCTTCAGCCAAATGATGCGCCATCTGTACGTCTGGAGCTTCCGCACAAGCGCGTATAAGCGCTTCTGTACGCGAGGGTCGCAACTGTACCCAAGAGTCATCACTAAAACGCATCACCAGTCCATCAGAGTGACCTACTTCTATCGGTTCCATACCGCAGACATCACGAAGATAAAGTCCCGGCAAAATGTTTCTGAAGGATTGTATCGAAGCGACATCTAGTCGAATATCCCTCCTTATGTAATGCATCGTTCCTAGATTCTGTACAAGCTCGTTCACCAGGTCGGCCATGCTGAACGCACGCACTGCCATGCATTCCACAATCAGAAGCGCGCTCAACAATCCGTCTCGCTCGGGCAAGTGCGATGGCACGCAAATGCCACCGAATTCATCTGCTCCTAGAAGCACGTCACCTTCTACGAATTCGTCGTATATTCTCACGAATCCCATTGGCACGACGGTGAGCTCGCATCCCAAGCGATTTGCCTGCCGTCTCACATAGGCTGAACTTGAATAAGTGGCTACCACACGACCGAACAAGCCTTTGTTGTGCACTAGATGTTCCATCACGATGGGAACCATCTTGTGCGGAGTAACATAGTTCCCTCTTGCGTCTATAACCCCTATGCGATCGCCATCCCCGTCAAAAGCCAGACCCAAATCGCTGCCATACGTCAATACAGC
The DNA here is from genome assembly GCA_902772085.1 of uncultured Coriobacteriaceae bacterium. Taxonomy (GTDB): domain Bacteria; phylum Actinomycetota; class Coriobacteriia; order Coriobacteriales; family Atopobiaceae; genus RUG440. Next base: position 927 of record CACXZL010000010.1, read on the forward strand.
CTGCTCGAGCGTATCGACCCATGGCTCTGTGGGCGTGGGATGCAAACCTCCGAAGTCAGGGTTCTCTTCGTTGTGTATCTCGTGGACACGACATCCCAAAGATCGAAGCAGCTGCGCCAAAACCACTCGGCTCGACCCATAAAGAGAGTCGACCACCACATTGATGTGGGCTTTCTCTATGGCCTCGGTATCCACCAGCCCCTTGAGATGATGGATATACGGACCGACGAAATCCCGCAATTCATACGACGCGCGATCCATTATGGGTGTAGACGAAACAATCTTTGCGGCCGCCTCATAGAAATCACTCGATATAGGGCCTCCGTCACCAGCGCGCACACTTATACCGCCATACTCGCATGAGGCGCTAGAAGCCGTAAGCATGACTCCACCAGACGCGTCTGGATCCCGCATGATGTTCCAACCTAGCGCGGGGGTAGGACAGGCCGCATCCGAGACGACGACGCGTAGGTCATGGCTTGCAAGCACGCCTGCTACCACTCCTGCTAGCCCACGACCATTGTACCTTGTATCATAGCCCACGTAGATTGTGGTACCAGGAACCGCATCGGCCCAAATGTATCCAAAAGCATCGGCGATGCGACTGAGGTTGTACGCGTTGAAGCCGTCGTCAAAACGCGCTCGCCAGCCTTTGTTGTTGAAACGAATGATATTCATCCGTTACCCCAGCTTCACGCCTTTGCCGAGCGCCTCCTTGAAAGCCTCAACCTGAGTATCGTCTGCAAGAGCCATGCGAGCATTTGTGGCAGCCCATGCAGCGGGAGTACCAGTATCGCAACCCTCATCGGGGTCGACTACCAACGCATACATCTCCTCTTCCTCCAAGAGACGCTCCATGGCATCGGTGAGCTGTATCTCACCGCCCGCACCAGTACCTTGGGTAGCCAACAAGTCCATAATGCGCGGAGAGAGCAAATAACGGCCGACTATAAAGAGGTGCGACGGAGCTTCCTCCGGTGAAGGTTTCTCTACCAATCCCGTCACCTTCCACACGGCACCCTCTTCCTCTCCCTGCGCATCAACACCCGGCAGTGATTCCACACACTCACCCGCAATAATGCCATAGCGGCTTACCTGGTCGGCGGGCACGGGAGCGACAGCGATAACCGATGCGTTTCCATGGGCTTTCGAAACCGTGGCCATATTTACGCACATCTGGCGATCCGGCACGAAATAATCACCAAGCAGCACGAAGAACGGATCACCATCCATCTCGCTATGCGCACAATACACCGCATGGCCTAGACCTTTGGGATCATCCTGATAAACGAACGAAACGGGAAGGGCACCAGCCTCATGCACCGCATCCGCCAAATCCTCCTTGCCACGTGAACGCAGCATGCCTTCAAACTCCGCATCTTCGGCAAAGTACTGCTCGATCTGCGGCTTCTCATGAGAATTTACAATGACGACCCCGTCAACGCCCTCAGGCTCTAAGGCTTCCTCTACCACATACTGAATCACGGGTTTGTTGAGCACCGGAAGGAGCTCCTTTGGACTGCACTTCGTTGCTGGAAGAAAACGGGTGCCAAGACCTGCTGCAGGAATAATTGATTTCATGGGAATCCCCCTTCTTAAATCGTCAAGCTTTGAAATGATACCCACTCGCGTCGTTGCTCATTCTTTTTTGCCCGCCAACGGCCAAATGGAACGGGGGGACGGCGCTCCATAAGGGAACACCCCCGTTCCTTGCGCTCAGCAGAATGCGTTAACAACTATCCACCCTACAGCCCTCTGGCTGATTTGCCATAGAAACACGCGCATATGAACTACGCTCGATGGGACAGGTATCGGCATATTAGCCAATGGCGATATCGCCTTTGACGCCGAACAGGCATTCCTCGACGAACAAAGGCTCACAAGGTTATTCGATTACCGAAACACCCTGGCGCTCGAGATATCCACACCATCGGTCCATGGTATCTTCCGAGAGATAATGTTCCAAAAGGCAGGCCTCCTCGTCGGCTGTTTCTGGGTCCACGCCAAGTTCATCGCGCAGAAAGACACGCAAGATCCTGTGCGATCTCCAAACACGGCGTGCGTAGGCGCGCCCCCGCTCGGTGAGCATTACGCGCCCATAGCGCATTTGTTCCACCATGCCCGCCTCTTTGAGCGTTGTAAGCGCCTTGCTTACGCTCGCTTTTGAAACCCCCAGCTGCTCAGCTACGTCCACGGACCTTATGCCGTACTCTGGAGCCATTCCACCTTCTACGATAAGCCGATAGATGGACTCAAGATAGTCCTCGCTTGCCATGGACAGGCCATGATCGTGCGGTAGATCGGTACGACTCACGCCACACCACCCCTCTCCTCATTTGGCGGATGGATCAACCCCCCGATAAATCCATCTGCCACGCGAAGCCTCTGCCGCCAAAACTAGAAAAACCCGAGCTCCTCATCGGGTATTCTGACGCGTCGTATATGCGCCCCAAGTGCCTGAAGCTTCTCTACAAATCGCTCGTAACCGCGGTCTATGTGGTGGATGTCTGAGACCGTGGTAATCCCATCTGCGACAAGCCCCGCCATCACCAAAGCCGCGCCTCCGCGCAGATCAGGCGAGCGAACTTCAGCGCCAGACAGTCCCTCGACCCCATGAACCACAGCATGATGCCCCTGTATAACGATATTTGAGCCCATACGCTGCAGCTCGCTCGCAAACATAAAGCGACTCTCAAAGACGTTTTCCGTCACAACGCAGGTACCCTTCGCCACCGAGAGCAAACACATGGTCTGTGCTTGCATATCGGTAGGAAATCCAGGAAATGGAAGTGTCTGTACGTCCACGGGCATGATCTTACCCGTACGGCTTACCGTAATCTCGCGATCGCCACGCTCTACAGCGATTCCCATCTGCTCAAATTTCTTGAGTACGAGCCCCAAATGTATCGGCTCAAAACCCCGAACCGTAAGTGGCTGGCCGACCATAGCGCCGATGGCAGCAAATGTCCCCGCCTCGATACGATCCCCCACCACCGCATGAGTCACGGGATGCAACTCCCCCACCCCATGTATCTCAATGACAGGAGATCCGGCCCCTTGGATATCGGCCCCCATCTCATTGAGCATGTTTGCCAAATCCACGATTTCGGGCTCACGTGCGGCATTGTCTATAACGGTAGTACCCTGAGCGTGGACAGAGGCCATGATGAGGTTTTCGGTAGCGCCCACACTTGCAAAGTCTAGTGAAACCGAGGATCCTTTGAGGCCATCTGGAGCACTCGCGTGTATATCGCCATGGTCGACATCAAACTCTACTCCTAGCGCCTCAAGCCCAAGGATGTGCATGTCGATCTTTCGGGCGCCAATATTGCAGCCGCCGGGCATTGCCACGACGGCCTTCCCAAAGCGGGCAAGAAGTGGTCCAAGTACAGCCGTAGATGCGCGCATCTGCGCCACAAGGCTATAGGGAGTCTCCCAACTGTCCACCTTGCTGGTATCGATGCGCAAGACATGGGGATCTACCACCTCTATGGATGCCCCAAGTTCCTTTAGCACCTTGCCCATGATATGAACGTCCGAGATGTTTGGAACGTTGGTAAGTGTGTTTATACCTGGAGCCAAGATGGTTGCCGCCATCAACTTGAGTGCGGAATTCTTTGCTCCTTCTACGGTGACCGTCCCCGTGACCGGGTGTCCTCCCTCTACACGAATGACTTCCATCTGTCCTCCGCTTACGATTGCTGCAATTTTGCTACGGGTAATTAGATTACAACAGATGAAGTGCGGGACACAATGAGTAAACGGCCTGCGGTACTTACAAGCACGGCTTCGATGACGCGCAAACAACCACTGCAACATATGGACCATAGTCAAACCGACGCGCGAGGACACATGCAAGGCCCAACGTCGGCGTGGCCCTTCGTTAGGATCCGATAAACGTTAGAGGCATGCATCCGATTCGTCAACCTCATGACAGAAGCGGCCCCTTACTCGAAGGGGCCGCTCGCTTCTATACGTGAGAAAGGAGGAGGTCACACCAGCGTACCTTCTCGTCATAATATGCACGTCGATGGTCGCCGGTTGGAAATGCATTGCGACTCGCCAAGGCCTTTTCCTTCGTTGCCTGTACCACGTCAGGTTCTATATCACCCTCGCGACGAGCATGATCGGCCAAGACGATCACGGAGTTTGAGCTGACCTCGGCATAGCCTCCCATAACGATGATGTTTACCACGCCACCACCGTCGGAATCAGGTAAGGTGAGACGCACGACGCCATTGCCAAGCGCGCAAATCTCCGGCGCATGGCCAGGCCACACGCCAATCTCACCAGACTCCGCCACGAGCACGAGATGGTGCACCTCGCCTTGAAACAAGAGCTTGTCGGGCCTTACGAACTGGCACTTCATTACAGCTTCGCCGCCCGCGCGCGTACGTCATCGATATTTCCCGCATAGCGGAACGCCTGCTCGGGAATGTCGTCGCACTCTCCGTCCACGATGGCGGCAAAAGAGCGCACCGTGTCGTCCACGCGCACGTAGGAGCCAGGGTTGCCCGTGAACTTCTCCGCAACGTGGAAGGACTGGGAGAGGAACTGCTGCACCTTGCGGGCACGTGCCACCGTGAGTTGCTGCTCCTCGGAGAGCTCGTCCATGCCCAGAATTGCGATGATGTCTTGTAGATCGGAGTACTCTTGCAGAATCTCCTGCGTCTTCTCGGCCACGCGGTAGTGCTCCTCGCCCACAATCTCGGGGTCGAGTGCGCCAGACGAGCTTGCGAGTGGGTCTACCGCCGGATAGATGCCCAGCTCGGTGATCGAGCGCGAGAGAACCGTCGTCGCGTCGAGGTGCGTAAAGGTCGTGGCAGGCGCGGGATCCGTGAGGTCGTCTGCAGGAACGTAGACGGCCTGCACTGAAGTAATGGAACCCTCGCGCGTCGAGGTAATGCGTTCCTGCAACTCGCCCATCTCGGTGGCCAGCGTGGGCTGGTAGCCCACGGCAGAGGGCATGCGGCCAAGAAGGGCCGAGACTTCAGAGCCCGCCTGGGAGAAGCGGAAGATGTTGTCGATGAACAAGAGCACGTCCTGTCCCTGGTCGCGGAAGTACTCAGCGGTGGTAAGACCTGCGAGGCCAACGCGCAGACGCGCTCCTGGCGGTTCGTTCATCTGGCCATAGACAAGACAGGTCTTCTCAATGACGCCAGACTCGGTCATTTCCAGATAGAGGTCGGTGCCCTCTCGCGTGCGCTCGCCAACACCCGTGAAGACGGATGTGCCGCCATGCTCTTGGGCAAGGTTGTTTATAAGCTCCTGAATGAGCACCGTTTTGCCAACGCCGGCACCACCAAAGAGGCCCGTCTTGCCACCGCGCACATAGGGCTCGAGCAGGTCGATGGCCTTGATACCGGTCTCGAAGATCTCGATACCCGTGGTGAGGTCGGCAAACGCCGGCGCGGCATGGTGGATGGGGTAGCGCTCGATGTTTTCGGGCATGGGCTTGCCGTCTACCGGCTGGCCCATGACGTTCCACACGCGCCCGAGCGTCTCTGGCCCCACAGGCATCAACATGGGCAGGCCCGTGTCGACCGCCCTGAGACCACGTGTAAGGCCGTCTGTGGAGCTCATAGCTACCGTACGGACTATGCGTCCCGGAAGCTGAGACTCCACCTCCAGAATCGTGCTCACGTGGCCTGCGGGCGTGTCTGCTTCCACCGTGAGCGCGGAATAGATATCTGGCAGCTCGCCATCGAAGCGCACGTCCACTACAGGACCCACGATGCGCACGATGGTGCCGATGCCAGCGCTTTTACTCATGAGGCCGATTGCAGCCCTCTCAAAGAGCTTCTCGTCCTTGGTCGTTGCTGCCATTACTTGTCCTCCAATGCGGACGCTCCAGCGATAATCTCGTTGAGCTCGGTAGTGATGGAACCTTGGCGCTCGCGGTTGTAGGTACGACTAAGCGCCGTGATGACCTCTTTTGCGTTCTCGGTCGCTGACTGCATGGCACGACGACGTGCGCCGTGCTCGGCGGCCGCCGAGTCCAAGAGGGCGTGTAAAACGATGGTGCGTATGTAGGCAGGCATGAGGTAGCCTAGCACCACGGATGCGGACGGTTCGAAGGTGTAGGTGGTAGCCATACGCTGATCGATCTCGGTAAGAGCTTCTGGATCGCGCGGCTGGTTCACCATGATGAGGTCCTCGGTCGTCACCGGCAGAATCTGCTCATGCACAAGCTTCTGGTCCACGCGGTTGCGCGCATGGCTGTAGTAGATGACGACGCGATCTATCGCCCCGGTCACATAGCCGTGGATGATGTAGGTGGCAATGCGACTTGCGTCATCCATCGTAGGCTCAGACGAGTTCCCTTGGATCGAGAGCACCGGCTGCCTTCCGCGAAACGTGAAGTACTCAGTGGGACGACGTCCCGCCGTGATAAGCTGGCATTCGATGCCTTTCGCCTCGAGCTTCTCCATCTCGCGCTGAACTAAGCGTTGAGGCTGAATGTTGAACCCGCCTGCCATGCCTCGATCGGATGCGATGAGCACAAAGAGCACGCACTTCTCCGTGGCATGCCTCTGAAGCAGCGGCTCCTCTGTGCCGCTGCTCGCACCTGCCACATGCGAAAGCATACGCGTGATGGCGTCCTTGTATGGCTCAGCTTCCCGCGCACGTTCCAAGGCACGACGTATCTTTGCCGTGGAGATCATCTCCATGGTACGCGTTACCTGCATCGTACTGCTCACCGAAGCGATGCGCGCCTTTATCTCGCGAAGATTTGCCATTTCTTGCGTCCCTAATCGGTAAACCCAGGTACGGTCTTCTCTTCGGGAGACTCTTCCTCGAGCAAGCCATGGCTGCGCACGTATTGCTCTTTGAACTCCCCCACGCAGCGCTTGAGTTCCCTCTGCGTCTCGTCCGACATCTTTCCCAGACGTACGACGTCTCGCAGCTGAGGATGCTCATGCGCCATAAAGGCCGAGAGCTCTTCACGGAACGGCAGCACCTGCGCGAGGTCAAGGTCGTCCATGAAGTTTTCCTTTGCGGCAAAAATCGCGATGACCTGATCGGCCACATCAATGGCTGCGTAGCGCTTTTGCTTCAGAAGCTCCATCATGTGCGCGCCGTGATTGAGCTGATACTGCGTGGCCTCGTCGAGATCTGAGCCAAACTGACTGAACGCCTGCTTCTCACGGTAGCTCGCCAAATCAAGGCGCAACGTACCAGCGACCTGCTTCATGGAAGCAAGCTGTGCCGCACCACCAACGCGACTCACCGAGATGCCCACGTCTACAGCTGGACGCTGGCCTTGGAAGAACAGGTTTGACTGCAGATAAATCTGACCATCAGTAATAGAGATGACGTTTGTGGGGATGTAGGCAGAAACATCGCCTTCCTGCGTCTCGATGATGGGCAGTGCCGTCATGGAACCGGCACCATGCGCGTCGTTCATCTTTACCGCGCGCTCGAGCAAGCGGGAGTGCAAATAGAAGATGTCGCCGGGGTAGGCCTCGCGTCCAGGCGGACGATGCAGAGTCAGCGACATCTGACGATACGCCACCGCCTGCTTGGAGAGGTCGTCGTATACCACCAGCACATGCCCACCGGGATGCTCGGCATCAGCGGGGTGGCCGTTCACGTCGTTGTACATAAAGTACTCGCCGATGGCCGCTCCTGACATAGGTGCGATGTATTGCATGGGAGCCGAGTCGGCTGCCGTCGCAGAGACGATGACGGTCTTGTCGAGCACACCATGGCGGCGAAGGGTCTCGCGAATGGCTGCCACCGTAGACGCCTTCTGACCGATGGCAACATAGATACACACGACGTCGGTTTCGCGCTGGTTTATGATAGCGTCAATGGCGATAGCTGTCTTGCCCGTCTTGCGGTCGCCGATGATAAGTTCGCGCTGGCCACGGCCAATAGGCACCATGGCATCGATTGCCATGAGACCCGTCTGCACCGGTTCATTTACCGGCTGGCGTTCCATGATGCCGGGCGCCTTGAACTCGATGGGTCTATGGCCTGTGGCCTCGATGTGTCCCAAGCCATCAATGGGTTGACCCAGCGGGTTTACCACACGACCGAGCATGGCGCGTCCCACCGGGATGTCCATAACGCGACCCGTAGTGGTGCACGTATCGCCCTCGCGAATAGTATCGGCCTCGCCAAAGAGAACGGCACCAACCTCGTTTTCTTCTAGGTTCTGTGCCAGACCATATACGTTGCGACCGGTAGCGGAACTCGTGAAGCACAGCAGCTCACCAGACATGGCAGTTCTGAGACCAGCAACACGCGCAATACCGTCTCCCACCTCAGTAACCGTAGAGGCTTCCTGTCGCTCGACGGTAGTCTGATACGCATCGAGTTCCTTGCGGAGCCTTTCCATAATCGCATCTGCGTCTATAGATTCAAACACTACTCATCACCCCCCACGAAGCTGGTCGAGAGGTTCTTGCGGATGTTTACCAGCTGCGCACGCACGGAGGCGTCACGACGACGTCCTTTGGCCTCGATTATGATGCCACCCAGAATGCTCGGCTCTATGTGCTCAACCAGGAAGATGGGCGCCTCGAAGTCATGCTCACACTTGTCACGCACCTTCTTGCGCAGCGACGGGGTCATCTTGACGGCGGTCGTCACGTCCACCGTGACCGTCTCGTCCTCGGAATCAAGCATGTTTCTGAGGTCGTCATACACTTGCTGCAGAAGCTCGAGATCGCTCTCCTCAGACATGCGCGCAAGCACCTCAAAGACCTCAGGCGCAAACTTCACAGCATGGCGGATCTGCTGCACATCTAGCGGAGCACGACCCTCACCTCGGGCCGCATCGAGCAGCGAGCGGGCATACGCCTCGATCTTCTGCTTCTCGACAGCCCTACTCTTCATTGAGGTCCCCCACTTCCAAGAGGTACTTCTCGGCAAGCTCTATCTGCTCCTTCTCGTCGAGCGCATCGCCTATGATCTTTGACGCGATCTCTACGGAAAGGTCGACCACATGCGCGGAAAGTGCCACCATGGTCTTTTGACGCTCGGAGTCAATAGCATCGCGCGCCTTTGCAATGATGTTTACTGCACTTGCCTGCGCCTCTGCAATAATCTTCGAACGCTCTTCTTCGCCCTCGCGCTTTGCCTTGGCAATGATGTCTGCAGCCTCGCGATTGGCCTGAGCAATGATGTCTTTGCCTTCGCGAACACTCTCCTGAGCTTCTTCCTTGGCATCGGCAGCAGCCTGAAGATCACTGGTAATCTTCTCTTCACGTGCATCGAGCGTCTTGATGATGACGGGCCATGCCAACTTGGCCAAAATGAGCCAGATAACTATAAAGGCAATGAGCGCGGGCAAGAACTCCGCAGGCTTCGGCACGAGAATATCCGCTCCAGCTGCAAAGGCTGTAGTAGGAGCCGCTGCCATAGCTGCAAGCGCCACTCCCATCGTGGCCGCTACGCCACGCATGAGGCCCAGCTTATATGTGTACATACGAACCTCCAACATTCGGAATCGTCGACTTCACGTCTACTGGGCAATGAGCGTTACGACGAAGCCGATAAGTGCAAGCGCCTCGACAAATGCCGAAGCCAGGATAAAGACGGTAAACAGACGACCCTGTACCTCGGGCTGACGTGCCATGGACGACGTGGCGCCAAAAGCCGCCAGTCCAATGCCCAGACCTGCACCAATAACACCAAGGCCGTATCCGATGACTCCCACGATTCCTCCTTTGTTAGTCGCTGGACCACCCAGCGAACTTTATGCCAAAACTCTATGTATGCGGACAGACGCCCGCGAAACACCGAACTCTCTGTACAAACGAGAACGCTTAGTGCTCGTCTGCCTCTGCAAGCTGAATGTAGACCGCAGAGAGAAGCGTAAAGACGTATGCCTGAATGGCGGCAACCAAAAGCTCCACCGCATAGATCACTACGAGAATCGCCATCCAAAACAGTGAGATGCCTGCGTTTGTGAGCGCCGAAGGGTCGATGCCGGCCGTGAAGCTCTGCAGCACCGGCACGAAGAAGAGAGATGCCAGGACGGCGAAGGCACCCATGACCACATGCCCTGCAAACAGATTGCAGAAGAGACGGACAGCCAGGGTGACCAAGCGCAAGAACGTGGAGAAGAGCTCAATGACCCACACCAGCGCGTTCATGGGAAACGACACGCCCGCGGGAGCCAAGCTCTTGATGTAGCCAATCGGCCCCTTGCTCTTTACGCCCACGACGATGAAGTAGACGAAAGACACGAGGGCGAGGGCGGCCGTCGTGCCGATGCAGCCCGTACCAGGCTTGCAGCCGGGAATGACGCCCACGATGTTGTTGAACAGAATAAAGAAAAACATGCTCGCGATGAAGGGAAAGTGCTTGCGCCACGTGTCGTTCAGCAGGCCCTTGCACAAGTCGTCACGGCAATACTCCACCAGAAACTCCACGCCATTCACGAATCGGCCCTTGGGGATAAGGCCGTTTGCCGACTGCCTCTTCTTGAACGCAAAGATGACTACAAGCAGGAGCGCAATCGCCACAAACATCCAGAATGTGTACTGCGTGAGACCTACCGTGAGGTCGCCGTGAATGGCGGTAGAAGAGAAGCTGTTTACAAGCTCATCAATCTCTTCGTGTAGATTCTCCAGTGGATTCACCACGGTTCCTTTCTCTCGGACTGGCGCCACTTTGGGCGTCACGCCATGCCCTCCATGCCTCGACTGCCCATACGAGCAGGAACGAAGCCGCCTCTGCTACACCAAAGGGCAAAACGAGACCTCGTGCGGCCAGCCATATCACAAACACAGCAACTGAAAGCATGATGAATGAAATCAAAATGCTTACAAGACCTACTGCAACGTTTACTCTTTGGTCATTCCTTAATGCAAGCTCAAACAAAAGAGCCGGGGGAAGCGCACCTATAACACCGATCACAGACCCCATGATGATGGCCTGAGTCGTCCCCACGAAGCACCTCCCGAGACACCTAACGTTTGAACTGCTCTGATTCTAAACCAGCCCAAAGAAAAAACAAGGCCATTTTCAAACTCTATGCAATACGGGCCGACCTATATGCCTCCTTTATGTACGAAGAGTCATAGGCGGGAACGCCAACAGCCACAGTTGCGGCAGTCATCCCCGTCTTTAGCGTTTGGCACCACGGCTCTTTAGGATCCCAGACACAACTTATTGTCGAAAAAACCAGCCCTGAGCTGGTATTTTTTTGCCTTTCCTCTTGACTTGACAAGGTGGTCTCTGGTAGAATCTTTACATGGTGCAATGGTGTTATCGCTTGACAGGGGGACGGAGATGGCGTACTTCCTCAAGAAGTCCAGGAACAAGAAGGGGCTCTACCTCCAGATCTACGAGAGCTTCTGGGACCCGGGGCGCGGCCACACGGCGCACAGGTCGGTGAGGGCGATCGGCTACGAGCACGAGCTCAGGGAGTCCGGGATCGCGGACCCGGTGGCGCACTTCCGCGCCGAGGTGGCGTCGATGAACGCCGGGCGCAAGGCGGCGCAGGAGAGGTCCAAGGCCGCCGAGATCGGCCCCGAGCCGGCCGAGCGCCACCTGGGCCACTTCGCGATCAAGGCCATAGACGACGCGCTGGGGGCGGCGTCCGACCTCGCGTACCTGCAGATACCCTCCGGGTTCCGGTTCTCCCTGGCCGACCTGCTCTCCTCGCTCGTCTACGCCCGGGCCGTGGCGCCCCGCTCGAAGTCGAGGACCTTCCACGACGTTCTGCCCCTCATGGAGGGCGTGGAGGCCGACTTCTCCCTCGACCAGCTCTACGACGGCCTCTCCTACCTGGGCGAGGAGCACGAGAAGGTCGTCGAGATATACAACGACCGGGTCGCCGAGCTCTTCCCCAGGGACACGTCGGTCTCCTACTTCGACTGCACCAACTTCTACTTCGAGACAGGCCGCGAGGACGGCCTCCGCAGGAAGGGCCCCTCCAAGGAGCACAGGCCCGAGCCGATCGTGTCGATGGGGCTCCTTCTCGACGCCGACTGCGTGCCCATGGGCATGAGCGTCTTCCCCAGCAACGAGAGCGAGAAGCCGCAGCCCGGGGAGATCATATCGCAGCTCAAGGGGCGAAACGCGATCGCCGGGCGCACGGTGCGGGTCGCCGACAAGGGCCCCGACTGCGCGGACAACGTGGCGGACGCGGTCCTCTCGGGCGACGGGTACGTGTTCTCCAGGTCCGTCAAGACGCTGCCGGCCAAGGAGAGGGCGTGGGCGCTGTCCGAGGACGGGTGGGTCGACGTCTGCGACGACGGGGGGAACCTCGTCTGGAGCTACAAGGAGGCCGCGGGCGACTTCGAGTACAAGGTGGCCGGCGAGGACGGGGGCAAGAGGGCCGTCGCGCTCCCCGAGAAGCGGGTCGTCACGTACAGCCCCAAGCTCGCCAGGAAGCAGACCTACGAGATAAACAGGCAGGTGGAGAAGGCGAGGGCCCTCAGGCTCGCCGCCGCGAGGAGGTCCGAGTACGGCGACTCCGCCAAGTTCGTCACCTTCGCGCCGGTGGACAAGGAGGGCGAGGTGCGCGACGACGCGCGCGTCGTCGCCACGCTCAACCACGAGGCGATAAGGAGGGCCAGGAGCGTCGCAGGCTACAACATGATCGTCACCTCGGAGACGGGCATGTCCGCGCGGGAGATCTACGACACCTACCACAGGCTGTGGAGGATAGAGGAGTCGTTCAGGGTGATGAAGTCAGAGCTCGACGCCAGGCCCGTCTACCTGCAGAGGCCCAGCTCGGTCACCGGCCACTTCCTCGTCTGCTACCTCGCCGTGCTGCTGACAAGGCTGCTGCAGGTCAGGGTCCTGGGCGACGGGTTCTCGTCCGAGGACCTGACGGGCCTCTTCCGCGGCCTCAACGTCTGCCGGGCGTCGGAGAGGAAGTACGTCAACGTCTCGAGGCGCACGCCGATCATCGAGGAGCTGGCGGGGAGGACGGGGCTGCCGCTGCTGCACTTCAACCTGACAAAGGGCGAGGTCAAGTCGATCGCAGACTGCACGCTGGCAATGTTGCAGGGGAAAAAGAAAGAGGCCCACGACCAGCGGAAATGAGACAAGGGAACCTCATAGCACCATAAAGGGAGGTTAAATACCAAAGTCAGGTTGCATGTGGGGAGGGGCGGCATACAAAACTCTCGCCATTCTTGCCGGCTTGCTGCAACCGTTTTTTGGGTGCATCCGCTACAATGTTAGCCTTATTCACACCTCTCTTGCGCACAGGAGATTCGACATGGACATTTCCAGAAGACTGATCGCGTACTCGACCGCAAACGGATGGTCGTCCACTCCGCACGTCTCATACACCTACGAGCCAGACGTGACCGGGCTCATGGAGGTGTACGAGTCCATGCGGGAGGGCTTCATGACCGAGCACGGGCATCGGCTCACCGTAAACACCCTCATGCTCAAGGTGTTGGCAGAGGGCCTCAAGGTCGCACCGAGGATGAACGCGAGCATCGACATGCCGCGCGACATCGATCCCGCGAACTACGACGGAACCCTCACCCTGCACGATTCCATCAATGTGGCCGCCCCATGGCATCTGCCCGACGGCGCGACGCTCTCGCTCATAATGCGCGATTGCGGAAACAAGACTCTCGCGGAGCTTGCTGCCATGGCCACCGCGCTGCAGCAGCGAGCCGAGGCCACCGACTTCGAGAACTTCTACCCCCGCCTCATCACGACCGCGCTGGGCGGAGATGCAAGCTTTTCCGAAGAGGAGCTGCAGCCGGGCGACCTGCTCGACGGCACCATCACGGTGTCAAACATCGGGTCGATTTGCCAGGCGCCCGGCCACTTCGAACTGCTCGTCGTCATAGCCCCACAGACCACCGCGATCGGGCTTTCCGCCATCCAGAGGCAGCCGCGCGTGTGCGTGGTGAACGGCGAGGAGAAGATTCTGCCGCGCAGCATCATGCCCATCTGCATCTCCTTCGACCATCGCGCCATGGGCTTCTACGACGTCGTGCCCTTCCTCAACCGCCTGGAGGAAATCTTCGCCGCACCGGAGGTCATTCGCAGCTGGTAACACGTTGGCGGACAAGACCCTTGGCGGGTTTTGTCCGCACATCCCTGCCTTGGTTTTCCTAGTTGATGGTTGCGAGTGCAACAAAAAGTCGAGAGTTGCTTCCATCTCATGCACAATGGCAAAACAACCCTCGACCTTTTTGCATCGCGAAGAATCACTATGCGGTCGCAAGCTCTTTCTTTGGCCGTCCCGCCTTACGTTCTTCGGCAAGACGCAGCTGTATGGACTCCATACTCACCATGCGCGTACGGCCCACCTTCCAGCTATCGAGTGCACCGGCCTTAGCCAGCTGCGTAATTCGTGCCGTGGTCACGCCAAGAAGCCCCGCCGCCTCAACCGCAGTGATAGCAGGGACATCCGAAAGGGTCGCCTCAACGGCAATCGTTACAATTCCGCCCCCTCTTTGCGGCTCGTTCCCCAACGGAGGTTTCGGCACTTCCTCTCCTCGCATAAGATAATCAAGCACGATGGTTTTCAGCCAATCGGCCGACATCTCAACGGCGTCGTCGAAATCCTCCCCTTGGGTCCCGTCGACTCTTCCCGGAAAGAACGGAAAGCACAGAATGAATTCACCATCCTGTACAAACTCAAATTCGCACACATACATTTTTACCCTCCCAACACATCCTATGACCACAAGGGAGTCGGAGCTACCCCAATCCCGCCTGTTTCCTTATCGCTTCTGCCATCTGGTTCTTAATCTCTGAATGCCGCGGCACTATAACCGTAATGCTCCCTTTTCTAAGTTTCCCATGCTTGGCACCGCCAACCTCACTGAAACCGGCTAGCTTCAGCTCACGGATGAGGTCCCGTCGTTTGGTCATTGGACCTCCTTTCACGTAGCTTCTTCTGCACAACAAAATATTAAGTCAGCTAACATTTTTTGTCAACACTCGCTTCGCTATCAGGTTATACCGCCTGATCCTCGCAGACGACGCCGGGAGGGAGTGCCTCATGGCCTCCCTCGTCGAGGAGGTGTCGCGCAAGCTCGTGCCTGTCAGGCCCGGCAGGCCGGCCTACCCGCGGGACGGCCTGACGGG
>CACXZL010000011.1:0-15847 GCA_902772085.1 uncultured Coriobacteriaceae bacterium
CACATGGACGCCATCGAGCCCTATGACTACGGAGAGCTCACGGAGTTCTCCGTCGCCTATCTCCCCGGATACCTGACCGACCGCTACGACAAGGACGTCAAGGAGTGCAGTCCGAGGGCCGAGAAGCGCGTCGAGATGACCTGCACGTCCTCGCTCGAGGGCACCACCTCCGACTACCTGAACGTCAGCGTCAGCAGCTCCTCCATTGACGTGAAATGGTCGGACGTGTCCTACGCGCTGTTGCCCGTCTGGATGCTGCACACCAAGTGGAACGGCAACGACTACCTCTTCGCCATGAACGGCCAGACCGGCAAGCTCATAGGCGACCTCCCCATAGACAACGGCAAGGTGACGCGCCGCTTCCTGCTCTTGTTTGTGCCGACGCTCGTGATCGTCGCCCTCATCATCCAGTTCGTGCTCGGCGGCTACTTCGCGTAAAGGAGACTACCATGAGAATCAAGACAAGACTCCTGCTCGCGCTTGCCCCCCTCGCCCTGTTTTTGACGCTTTGCGTTCCGTCTCTCGCGCTTGCCCAGACGGGCACCTACGTGTTTGACAAGAACGACGTCCTCACCCAGTCCGAGTTTTCCGAGCTCGAATCCCAGGGCGCGCAATACGCCGACACCTACAAGGTTGGCGTCTACCTGCTCATCACGGAAAACATGGGCAAGCCCAACAAGGTCTCGAGCGATGAGCGCACCGACTTCGCCATCAGCTACTACAAGGACCACTCCCTCGGCGTGGGCGAGCGCAAGGACGGTATCATTTTCGTCCTCGCCAAGGATACGCGCCAGTACGTCACCGTGAAGCATTTCGAAGACAAGGGCACCGACCCGTTCTCCGACGACAGCGTGGACTATCTCGAGGACGAGGTGAAGGGCCATCTGTCTGACGACGAGTGGTACGAGGGCTCGAAGGCATACTACGACATCATAGGCGAACACCTGGAATACTTCGCGCACTACGGCAAGCAGTGGAAGGAGCCCCATCCCATCGTCACCATTTTGAAGGTGGCAGCCACCCTGCTCATACCGCTTATGATCGCGTACGGTATCGTGGGTAGCGAAAAGGAAGCCATGAAGACAGCGCGCATGCAGACGGAGGCGTCGAACTACGTGAAGCCCGACGGCTTCGACCTCCGCGTCTCCACCGACACCTTCCTGCACAGCTCCCTGAGCGTCATCCCCATCCCCAAGCACGAGGACAGCGACAGCGACAGCGGCTGGTCCGATTCCGGTGGAGGGTTCAGCAGCTCGGGAGGCGGAGACTTCTAGTGCGACCGCGAAGCCGTCCCGTAACTGAAGCATGGAACCGGCTCCCATGTCGAGACGAACTTGTTCACACTCCGTTCAGAGAGGATAGTTCACGATGGAATTCTACATGCCCACCCACCTGCATACCGGAAAGGGTTGCGTCGCCGCACACGGCAAGGACCTTCGCGCGCTGGGCTCGGTCTGCGCTATCATAACCGACCAAGGCGCAGCCATGGCGAGCGGAGCGCTTGAGGACGCGCAGTCCACGCTCGCTCAATGCGGCATCGCCACGCTCGTATGGGATGGCGTGACGCCCAACCCACCCGTCCTCGCCTGCATCGAGGCCGGGCGCCAGGCCGCCGAGGACGGCGCCCAGTTCGTCATCGGCATCGGCGGCGGATCCTCGCTCGACGCGGCCAAGGCCGTGGCCGTCTTTGCCGCGAATCCCACCCTCGACGAAGAAGGCTTCTACGCCCTGAAGTGGGATCGCGACCCCTTGCCCATCGTACTCGTGGGCACCACGGCGGGCACCGGCAGCGAGGTCACCAAGGTCTCAGTGCTCACCGACGCAAAGGCCCGCAAGCACAGCATTCACGACGATCGCCTCTACGCCACGCTCGCCTATGGCGACAGCACCTACACCCACACCTGTCCCGTCGCAGTCACGCTCTCGTGCGGCGTTGACATCGTCGCCCATGCCACGGAGAGCTACTTCAGCCGCAAGGCGGACGAGGTCTCGAGGGCCTTCGCGACACGGGCCATCCGGCTCGCGTACGAGCCGCTCACTCGCGCCGCGGCGGGCGACGCGCTCGACGAGGAGCTGAGGCGACGGCTGTACGAGGCCTCCATCTTGGGCGGACTCGCGATAAACACCACCGGCACCTGCTTCCCGCACAACGTCGGCTACTATCTCACGGAAAACTACGGGGTGCCCCATGGTTTTGCAAGCGCCGTCTTCCTTCCGCGGATGCTCGAATGCGCAGACGGCTACGACATTGCCTATGCGGATGCCTTCTATCGCGAGACGGGAATCGAGAGGGACTCGTTCGTGGGGCTTGTCGACGCGTGCCTTCCCGTCTTCAAGGTCGCCATGACCGAGGAGGAGATCGTCTCCGCACTCCCCCGCTGGGAAGACAACGGGTCGGTGAAGAACACCCGGGCAGACGTATCGGTGGACACCATCCATCGCATACTCTCAGATATGTTTTGTTAGCACCTAAACCGAGGAGAGGAACCATGATCAGAAGAAAACAAGACCAGGCCGTCGAGCACAAGTGCATTCGTGACGGCGTCGGAGAGGTCGAGATGCACAAGATCTGCGAGAGCGTGGACGAGCTGTATGGCAAGGGACGCCTGTTCAACCGCATGATCATCGCTCCCGGAAACAGCATCGGCGAGCACAAGCACGAAGGCGACAACGAGATCTTCTACTTCCTGTCCGGCACGGGCGAGTACAACGACAACGGCACGAAGGTGCAGGTCGGCCCCGGCGACACCACCGTCTGCAACGACGGCGAGATGCACGGCCTGGTAAACACCGGCGACGTCCCCCTCGAGTTCATCGCCCTCATCCTCTACTCGTAGAATCGACCGAGACGGGGATGTTCAAATAAGAGTCTTTCGGCGTTTGAAAAGTGCTGAATAATTGCTGCACACGCGCGGTGGCATCCGCGCGAACGCATGCGACGGGCGGTGGAGGAGCCGTACTGGGGGTACGACGACCGACGACAACCGCTATATTCGCTACGCGGAGTCGCCAAGAGCGTGCAGCAATTGTTTGGCGCTTATTTAGACAAGGTTCGGATGAGCGTATGGAACGGACGTCCCTTGCATACGTCTCTGGCGTAAGGGCGTCGAGGCATCCCCCGTTTCTTGAAAGGAGCTGCACATGTCCGATACCTTGCGCATCCTGGTGACGGTGCCGTTTTGTCAGGAGCACATGGCACTGCTGCGTGAGGCCGCAGGCGATGCCGCCGTCCTCACGCAGACAAACGCCGCCGCCGACAGCGAAGAGATGCGTGCGCTGCTCGCCGATTCCGACGCCGTGATAGGAGAGCCGGCACCGAAGCTGCTGGCCGAGGGCACGCCGGTCAAGTGGGTTCAGATGACGTGGGCGGGCACCGACCTCTACACGCGCGGCACCATCCCTTTTCCCGAGGATGTGCGGCTGACCAACGTGGCGGGCGTCGCCTACGGGCATATCATAAGCCAGTACGTGCTCGGCCAGATCCTCTCGCTCATGCAGAACTTCCCGGCCTACATTCGCCAACAAGTTCACGAGAGATGGCAGGGAGTCGGTCGCGTGCTCTCGCTCGACGGAACCCAGGTGCTCGTCTTTGGCGCGGGCGACCTCGGCACCTGCACGGCGCGTCGGCTTCAGGGCTTTCACGTACGCTGCATCGGCGTGTGCAGGGACACGACTCGACCTCGTCCGTTCTTCGACGACCTCGTGGCCCTCGACGAGGCGGAGTCGCTTCTCCCCTCCTCAGACGTGGTGGTGAACTGTTTGCCAAACACCCCGTCCACGGCGGGCTATCTCGACGAGAGGCGCCTCAGGCTTCTGCCTCACGATGCCATCGTCGTAAACGTGGGCCGCGGCAACTTCATCGACTGCGCCGCTCTGGCGCGCGTGCTTGCCGAGGGTCGTCTCTGGGGCGCCGCGCTCGACGTGACCGACCCGGAGCCCCTGCCCGCAGGCCATCCCCTCTGGCAGGAACCCCGTTGCGTGATAACCCCTCACCAGGCTGGCGGCGCCTTCGGCAAAAACCGCGGCACGGAAGACCGCATCTGTGCCCTGTGCTGCGAGAACGTCAGACGCTTCGTCAAAGGCCGGCCCCTGGTCAACGTGGTTGCGTAGCAAAGACCGCTTAAGGAACATCAAAGAGTACGTACCATACGGCGGATTCAGATGCCCGCCGTATTTGTTGCTAATCGGGGGTCCTGTACGACGTTCGTCTGCTCGGCTCATCGTGGCCCTCTCAAACCCTTGCTCTCTCCAACCAACCTTGCCAACGCGCGGGGAGACGTTTCGCACATGATTCACATTTTTTGTTATACACTAGCCACGTCCGAAAAACCTTATTTGAAAGGAGGCGTCCATGAACGATGATGGCATTGTTCACGGGGCCTTGAGACGAAGCGGAAGGCGCTCTCCGATACCGAGGCCATCTCTCATCACAGCGCTTGCATGCGTGCTGGCGCTGCTCGGTATGTGCGTCTTTTTGCCTGCTTCTGCGCGGGCTGATGACCAGCCCGGTTCCGAGCCCTCGTACCAGACGCTCAACGAGCTTTCAGGCAAGCGCTTCGCCTATGTGAACGGCAGCGTATATTACCAAAACGTGGAAGAGAAGATCGAGGGAACCGAACGCGACTTCTACCCATCCCTTGCCGAGTGCGTCGCAGCCGTGGAGGCTGGCAAGGAGGACGCTGCAGTGCAGCTCTCCTATTGCTGCCAGCTCGCCGTGAACCGTCGACCGGGAACGGTCGCGCTTCTTCCCGAGCCCGTCGCAAACGTGTCCGAGGGGTTCTTCTTTCCCAAGGGTTCCGAGCTCACCGCAAAGTTCAACGACCTCATCAAGCGCTTCGGTAACGAGGGCACGCTCGCCAAGCTCGAAAAGAAGTGGGTAGTAGCCGACGAGTCAGGCAAGACCCTGCCGAACCAGGACTGGGAGGCGCCAAACGGCACGCTCAAGTTCGCGACGTCGGGCGTCATCGAGCCGTTCTCGTACGTGGGCGAAGGTGGCGTGGCAAAAGGCTACGACGTGGAGCTGGCACTGCTCATCGCCCGCGAGCTCGGCTACCACCTGGAGATCTCGACGATACCCATGGACTCCATCTTTGCCGCGGTAAGCTCGGGTAAGGCCGACTTCGGTGGCACCCTCACCCAGACGCCCGAGCGCTCTGCCGCATGCGATTTCAGCTACACCGTCATGCCCACCACCATATCGGTCATCGTCGAGTCAAAGGACGGAGCCGCCAGAGACGAGAGCTTGTTTGCAAGCTTGTCAAGCTCCTTCCGCAAGACGTTCATCGAAGAATCGCGCTGGAAGCTCATTCTCTCTGGCTTGGGTGTCACCGTGCTCATCAGCGTATGCGCTGGATCCTTCGGCCTGCTGCTGGGCTATGTCACCGTCCTCGCACGGCGTAGCGGCATCCGGTGGGTCGGCAAGCTCGTGGACGGTTATCAGGCGTTGATGGGCGGCATCCCTCTCGTCGTAGTGCTCATGGTACTGTACTATGTGGTGTTTGGCTCGCTGAACGTCGCAGGAGAAATCGTCGCGATCATCGCCTTCACGTTGGCGTTTGGCTCTACGGCGGGATCCACCATGTGGACGGCGGTTGATGGCATAGACATCATCCAGGAAGAGACGGGTCTCGCGCTCGGTTACACGCGAAAAGCCGTCTTCCACAAAATCATCTTCCCGCAGGCACGGCAGCAGTTCACGCCACAGCTCATGGGGCAGTTCGTGAGCCTGGTGAAGGACACGGCAATCGTGGGCTATATCGCCGTGCAGGACCTCACGCGTGCCGGCGACCTCATACGCGCACGCACCATGGACGCCTTCTTCCCGCTCATCTCCATCGCCCTTGTCTACTTCCTATTCTGTCGCCTGCTCGCTTGGCTGCTCAGAAAGGTCGCGGCCAACCTCGACGTGACAAACCACCCACGCAAGATAGAGGGGGTCGTTGAACAATGAGCCTTATTGAGGTAAAGCATCTTCGTAAAGAGTACCCAAACATCACCCCGCTCAAGGACGTGAACGCAACTGTAGAGGCCGGCGAGGTCATCTCCATCATCGGTCCCTCTGGTACGGGCAAGTCCACCTTCATCCGATGCCTCAACCGCCTAGAGACCCCCACCTCGGGCCAGATTCTGGTAGATGGCGTGGACATGTGCGACCCTGCGACGGATTTGCCCGCGATGCGCCGAAAGATGGGCATGGTGTTTCAAAACTATGCGCTCTTTGGGCATAAGCTGGTCGCAGAGAATCTCATGATGGCGCCGATGGATCTGCTCGGCCTGTCCAAGCAGGAGGCATACGACAGGGCCCTTGAGCTCCTCGACATGGTGGGGCTGCGCGACAAGGCCCTGAGTTGGCCGCACGAACTCTCGGGTGGTCAGCGCCAGCGCGTGGCGATCGCGCGAGGGCTCGCTATGAATCCCGACATCCTGCTCTTTGATGAGCCCACCAGCGCACTCGACCCGCAGATGGTCTCGGAGGTGCTCACTGTCATCACCGACCTGGCCGAACGCGGCCTCACCATGCTCGTGGTGACACACGAGATGCGCTTCGCGCGCGACGCGAGCTCACGTGTCTTCTACATGAACAGGGGCGAGCTCTGGGAGGCCGGTCCCCCCGAGCAGATCTTTGAGCATCCCAAGCGCCAAGAGACGCACGACTTCATCTTCCGCGTGCGCAATTGGGAGTACGACATACACACGCTGAATCCCGACCTACGCTCCATGGATGCGTCCATCGTGGCGTATTGCCAGCACCAGTTCATGGGCAGGCATGCCGCGAATGCTTGTCAGCTCCTCCTCGAGGAGGTGGTGAACAACCAGTTGCTCACGTTTGCTCGCAAGCGCGGCGTCACCGATCCATGCATCCACGTGACGATCTCCGCAGGAGAAGGTGGAGTGGACATGGCCATGACCTTGGACTACCGTGGACCGTTGCTAGAAGTGCCAGAGCCTACGGAAACCGAGTGGGACATGCTCTCCCTGTCGATCGTGAAAGGTATCTGCAGTCGCATTGAGAAGGTCGAGCCAGGCCTACTGCAACTCTATATCAGACAATAACCACTTTCCTGTCATCTCAACGCTCGCGAATAGGGGTTGTAGGTGGATCACTAGCGGGTCGTTCCACAAATAGCTGGGTGGATTGCGCCACTAGGCGGCGTGGCGTGCTCCCGTCTCAGGCGGGTCACGATGCGCGGGGTTCACGCGCGGGGCCGCCGCCAGGGCGTCAGCATGTGCATGCGGCTGAAGCCGCGGCGTCCGTGGCGGACGCGTCGGCGTGCGTATGCGGACGCGTCGGCGGGCAGCGAAGGCGGGGAGCGTCCGGCCTTGCGCGCGTCCGGCACACACGCGTCCGGCACACGCGCGTCTCAGGCGCTACTGCGCAGAGGTCGGTCTAGGTGCTTCGCGATGCCCGCATTCGCACGCGACCTGAGCTGCTGCGTGCGCAAGCGGACGCACGCGCGGCCTATGGGGACGGGACGTGTCCGTTTGTGCACACACTGCCCTATGGCGTGTGCAATGTCGGACATGTGGACAGCAGAATGGCGCCGCTCTTGTCCGTTTGTGCACACGGGGCGCCCACGCGTGTGCAAAGTCGGACACGAGGTTGGCCGCATGGCGCCAATCTGGTCCGTTTGTGCACACGCCACTCCCACGCGTGTGCTTTTCCGGACACGTGGACGTCGATTCGGGCGATTACGCGTCCGTTTGTGCACACGGGACACCCACGCGTGTGCAAAGTCGGACACAAGACTGGCCGTATCGGGCCATTCTTGTCCGTTTTTGCACACGTTGTCTTATGGCGTGTGCTTTTCCGGACACGCGGAGACCGATTCGGGCGGTCACGCGTCCGTTTGTGCACACGGGACGCCCACGCGTGTGCAAAGTCGGACACAAGACTGGCCGTATCGCGCCGTTCTTGTCCGTTTTTGCACACCGTCGAGTGCCCCGTGTGCACAAGCGGACAAGACGACGAGCGAGGGCCCGGGCGCCTCCCCGCATGCGCGAGGGGCCAACGGCCGACGGGCCCGCGCGGCAGGCCGAAACGATTACTTCGAGCTAACAAGGGCTCCCTCAGCAACCGCTTCCCTGCGGGGCTGGCCCAGTGGGGCGTCCCACGAGTACATGTGCGGCATGCGCGGGCCTCCCGAGGCGAATCCACACTGCGCCCGGTGAAGGAGCGCTGGACGTGCTTCGAGGCGGGCACGGGACGAGGGCGTTCGAGAGGCCGCGCGCTACGTCCAGTTATTCGTTGAACGCCCCACTAGATCTTTTGGAAACTAATCGGAACCCATTCTCGCCTGACTGATTTGTCATCGCGTGTAAAACGCGGTCACAAAATGGTCCTTCCGCGATCAATGTCCGTAAAGGCACACGCATAATAGCAGCGCGTGCCTATATGGACACGAATATGCCATTTCTTCCGCAGAGATGTACGGCAACCATCTGCCAACTCGTCACCAATCCTTCGAATAGATCCTATCGACACCGAGTTCCGTCAAGAGTGTTTCCCGGCGGTGCGCTTGTTAAGAAGTGCATGGCATTAATAAGTGCGGAGCAATGAGTGAAATAAGATCAGGCTAGTGAATTCTGTAGAACTAATAACGGGCCAGCCACCTGGCTTCCGCTGCTTTTCCGTTTGGCGAGGGCGATTCTGTCGGAATCTCGTTTGGCGAGCCTCGTCAAACGCATTTCCAGCAGACAAGGCCTCGCGAAACGGGATACCAGCAGGAGACCCCTCGCCAAACGAGAATCCAGCTGATCACAGACCCGGTGCCCTGGCGATTCCGTGAAAAGTAACGAATTCTGAATTCATTAACACATTTTTCTAAATATCACTTGACTTGGGTCAAGGCATCGAATAATATACTTCTTGCAACGGCCCGTTCGTCTAGCGGTTCAGGACGCCGCCCTCTCAAGGCGGAGATCACCAGTTCGAATCTGGTACGGGCTACCAAGAACAAAACAGCAGGTAAATGATATTGTTTGCCTGCTTTTCTTTTTTCTTGTCTGCGAGTATGGCCTGCGACTGGTCTGCAAGTTGTTGCGGACGTCGATAGCTATATATAGTATGAACGTTCAGGTTGACACTCGCATCCCTGGACCACAGTTTCTACTCGAACGCGACGCTCGATGCGGTGCCTTGCTAGGCAAACGTTCGGCAGTATGGACTTGACCCCTCCGCAAGGAGGACCGTTGATTTTCAACGGCCCTCCTTTTTGAAATCTGGAGGACGCGTGTACAGGCAAGTACATCGCGCACTACACCAACACGCACGTTCATGGTAGCGACGCTCGGGGAACCCGCTCGCTCCCCCGCAGCGCATGCTTCTCGATACCGTGTCCCCGCTCGGGCTTCCAAGCGGGGGATCCTCGCCATCTACAACACTCTCTGGTGCAAATCCCATCTCCCCGCTCCGGCTTCCAAGCGGGGGATCCTCGCCATCAGCCCGTGTTTTGTACGCCGGCAGAGATACCGGTAACGGTGCAGAGGAGCAAGTAGATGTATCCTTCGCGCTCCTCTTCGGTCAGCTCGCCAGCGTGCTTGCGTAACTTGCGCATTGCGAAAATCTGACCGAGCGACATCACGTTGACCAGGGGCAGGTGTCTGTTTAGGAACTCGCGCAGCTCCTTGTTGTGGGCCAGCGGGTGATCGCTCTCGACGATGTCAAGCACCCAGCGCTTGGTGAGTTCAAGCTCGGCGAGAGCCCGCTCCGTAAGGTCAGGACGGTCTCCCAACGAGAGGTACATCTGTGCGATGGACGCGTCGGTCTTTGCGAGTGTCGTCTCGACGTTGTCGATGAAGGTAGTGAAGAGCGGCCAATGCGCGTAGGCTTCACGCAGGCGCGCGATATCGCCGAACGCCTCGCATGCCGATCCCAAGCCATACCACGCTGCGAGGTTGATGCGCGCCTGCGACCAAGCGAAGATCCACGGGATGGAGCGCAGGTCGTCGAGCGACTTAGCGCCGAGGCCACGCTTCGAGGGACGTGACCCGATGGGCAAAAGGCCAATCTCATCGAGCGGCGTAATCTGAGCGAACCACTCGGCAAAACCCTCGCTGTACATGAGCTTGCGATAGCTCTCGCACGAAGGTATGTCAATCGCCTCGGCCACGTCGGCAAATTCGGTCGTGAGCTCGTCGTTTAGGTTCCCGGTGAGGCTCGATGAGGCGAGCAGGGCCGCTGCCGCCATGGCCTCTACGTGATGACGTGCCAGGAACGAGTTGTGATAATGCTCAAAGATAACCTCGCCCTGCTCCGTGAGCTTGAGGTTACCGTTGACCGTACCGGCGGGCTGGGCAAGTACCGAGCGCTCCGCGGGGCCTCCGCCGCGGCCCACCGCACCACCGCGCCCGTGGAAGAGCACGAGGTCGATCTGGTGCTCCTGCGCCCATGCGGCGATCTTGGCCTGCGCGCGGTGCAATGCGAGCGTTGCCGAGGTGGGACCTGCGTCCTTGGAGGAGTCGGAGTAGCCCAGCATGACCTCCATGCGGCGACCCGTCGCCTCGAGACGTGTCTGCACGTCGGGAATCTCGAGCATGCCGTCGAGCACGTTGACCGCGTTCTCAAGGTCGTTGAGCTGCTCGAAGAGCGGGATGACGTCGATGTTTGGCAGCTCCTCGGCGTTCGGGAAGGCATAATGCGCGAGCTCGTAGACCGCGGCGATATCGCGTGCCGACTGCGTGAACGAGACGATGTAGCGCCTGGCGGCATCGCGCCCGTTGCGCCGCTGGATGAAGCTCATAGCCCGAAGGGTGGCAAGAACCTCCTTCGTCATCGGCTGCAACTGTCCTTCAGGCCCGTTCTGGCGCAAGTCTTCGAGCGCGCGGGCGTGCACGACGGAATGCTGGCGAATCTCCATCTCCACCATACCGAAACCAAACGTCTCCACCCGCCAGATGAGCCTCTGCACCGGTCCGTAGGCCTCTCTGGCGGCTCCAGCCTCAGCCAGGGAGCTCTGCACCATGCGCAGGTCCGAGACGAGCTCCTCGGACGTGCCGTACATGTAGTCCGCCGAGCGCTCTATCGTGGCGCGCACGCGAGACGAGATCGCATACATCACTGCGCGATGGAACTCGTTGTGCACCAGCTCGCTCATTGGGGCGGTGAGTTTCTCGCCCATCTCCTCCATGCGGTGCCAAAGCCGCTTGAGCTCGAGTGACGGCGGCGTGGTCTGGTTCTCGAACGTGAGCAGGTACCCCACGCGCCCGCACTCGGTGGCATACCGCTCGAGCACGTGCACGCGCAACTCTTCGGCCACCTCGCAGGTGACCTTGGCCGTGACGTTTGGGTTGCCGTCACGGTCGGAGGCGATCCAACTACCCGGCTTGATGAACGC
The DNA here is from genome assembly GCA_902772085.1 of uncultured Coriobacteriaceae bacterium. Taxonomy (GTDB): domain Bacteria; phylum Actinomycetota; class Coriobacteriia; order Coriobacteriales; family Atopobiaceae; genus RUG440. The sequence continues at coordinate 11,334 of CACXZL010000011.1, forward strand.
AGGCGTCACGGGAGGGTTGGTCGCGGCATCTTCACCCATGATGAGGTCGTTGAGGCGCTGGTAGACGTTGGAGACCAAGTCGAAGAGCGTGTTGTCGAAGATCGAGATGAGTTTGTCAGCCTCCTTGACGGGGGTGGGGCGTAGGATACCAACTGGAGACGTGCGCAGCATGGCGTCTATGTTCTCCATCATGTGCCGCTCTTTCAGGACCTTGTTTATGCCCGTAAGCCGCGTGTACTCATGGAACTGCTTGGTGAGTTGCGTGATCTTGGCCTCGATAGAGGGCCGGCGTGCCTCGGTGGGATGCGCCGTGAAGACCGGGTGGAACTCGAGCCTCTTGAGCAGCCGCACCGCCTCCCCCTGCCCGCAAACCTCGCTGACGCGCTGGTATGCCGAGAAGAGCACGTTGGTGGGCATCTCGAAACCGTCTATGGTCTGGTCCTCCAGCTTGGTGATTAGCTCGACCAGATAGTCTTCCTCGCAGATGGTTGCCAGATGGTAGTAGGCGGCGAGCGCCCTCACCAGGAGGTTCAGCTGCTGCGGCGGGAGCGACGCAACGAGGTCGTACGCCATCGAGAACAGCTCGGCGCGAACAGTCTCGTCCTGCTCTTCGGCGGCGGCATTCATGCTCCAGAGCAGCTTGGTGAAGATCCCGACCACCTTCTCGTCGTGCTCGGCCAGGACGTGGAACAGAAATTCAAGGAAGAGGGTGAGGTCTTGATTCAGTCGCTCCGGGAGTTGCGAATTCGAGATTGGCATGAAGCTCCTTTCTCTATGCTAGTCACGCGAATCGCGCGCGTTCCCCTATAGAGAACACAGACTTCAATTATAGGCCATCAAACGTGCGCACGTGGGACGGTGGAGGCGATATTCTGAAATCCCGAAGCGAGGCGTTCGGCTTCATACCGCATTCTTCGTGGGTATCCGCCGGTCAGAGATTCATCCCTGACCAGTCTTGGTCGTACAGCGAATCCTCAGGGGATTTGTCGGTGAACAAATTCATTCTTCGACACGCTGGGCAGGTTCAAGATGTCCGTCATACCTCGTCAAGGCCCCCTTCCGCGGCTCGCCGTCGTATGCGACGGACCGCGGAAGGGGGCATTCTTACAACAAGGACATGCTTTGAGGTCGCGCTATGCGAACTTGAGCTCGAAGGTTCCCGCTTCGGCCTGGAACACGGCGCAATCGACGTTGTTTCGCTTCTCGATGTCGACGTACGTCACGCCCTCGGGAAGCTTCGCGCCGCGCGCGGCACTCTCGTCCACGGGCAGGTACAGCATGGCGCTCGTGTTTGCGGGAATCGTGGCCGTATACGACGTCATCTTGCCGTCCTTTGCCTCCCAGCCGCTGGCGATGGTGCCCCAGGGACTCTGGAAGCTGCCCTTGGCGCCGGTGTAGGAGCCGCCGACGACCGGTGCGAGCACGAAGCTCTGCCAGCCCGCCTCGTCGTGGTCGATGCCCAGATGGTAGCGCATCATCCACTCGGCAATGGCGCCAAGCGAGAAGTGGTCGAACGAGTTCATGGAGTTGTTTCCGCCAAAGCCGTCCTCCACGGTGTAGGAGTTCCAACGCTCCCACACCGAGGTCGCGCCGTTCTTCACGGGGTACAGCCAGCTCGCGTACTGCTCCTGCTCGAAGAGCTTGTAAGCGTCTTCCACGTTGCCATAATGCGTGAGCATGGGCACGAGGAACGGCGTACCCGAGAAGCCCGACGTGATGGTGTGGCCGGCGCGGGACACCGCCTTCACGAGATTGTCCGCAGCCATCTGCTCGTACTTCTCGTCAAAGACTCCGTACGCGAGCGGCGTCGCGTAGGATGCCTCGGTGTCCTGAGCGGACGCGGGCACAAACACCATGCTCATCGACTGGTAGTCAAAGACCAAGGTCGCCGGGGCTATCGTCTTGCCCGTCGACGGGTCGACGTAGAGCTGGTTCCACTTCGCCCTGGCGGTCTGGTAGCGCTGGTCCCACTTCTGCGCGAGCTCGTCTCGGCCGATCGCCTTTGCCATCTCGGAGGATATGCGCAGCATGTACACGTACACGGCCTCGTTGATGAGGTTCGCGTCGGTCGCGTCGATGGAAAGCCAGTCGGCCAAGAAACCCGGATGTCCCGTGAGCTCGGGCACCGCATCGCCCTTGCTGAGGTCCTTGTCGTCAGTGGGGATGAAGAGCGGCGCGGATTCGAGGTAGCCAAAGTAGCGATCTATCGCTTCGATGTTGTCGCGTATGATCGCGTCGTTTGCGGTCTGCTGCCACAACACGTACGGTATGACTGTGAGCGCCGCATCCCAAGAGGTGCCCTCCCAGATTCCGGAGAACGTGGGCGTGATCGGCTCGAAGGTGGGCGCGTACACGGGCAGCGAGCCGTCGCCGCGCTGCTGGTCGCGAAGCGTGCGCAGCCAGTTGCGATAGAACCCGTACACGTCGGCGTTGTAGGCGGCGGTTGCGCTGAAGACCTGCGCATCGCCCGTCCAGCCCATGCGCTCGTTGCGCTGCGGGCAGTCGGTGGGCAGGCTCAGGAAGTTGCTGGTCTGCGAGTTCTGGACGTTCTTGAACAAGCGCACGACCAGCTCGTTGGAGCCCTCGTAGGTGGAGGTGACGTCGATGCTCGAGAGCTTCACGAGCTTCACGTTCTGCGCCGGGAGCTCCTTCTTGAGACCGGTGATCTCTATGTAGCGATATCCGCGATAGGTGAAGTGCGGCTCAAACACCTGGTCGCCCTCGGTCGCCACATAGAAGTCGGTCACCATGGCGGCACGCAGGTTCTCCACCATCATGAGGCCCACGATGCCCGCGTCCTGGTACTCCTTGAGGTCGGGATAGAGGATCTCCGCGAAGCGCACGGTGACGAGGTCGCCCTTGTTTACATAGTCCGCCGGGATGGTGAGCTGCGGGACGCCCATCACGTTCTCGCCCATGTCGTAGATGTAGGAGCCGCTGCCCGCCTTCGCCTCGCCCAGGCACTTGACGGCGGTGAGCTCGCCCACCACATGGCCTTCCGCGTCATAGCGCGTGCAGAACTCGAACTCGTTCTGGCGGGGCTCTATCACGACCGGTGTGGCCCAAGCCGCGTCATCGTACCCAGCCTTGTCCCAGCCCGCCAGCGCGGTGGCGGCGGTGGCGTCGTAGCGCTCGCCGTGGAAGTTGCTCGCGGCGCGCACGGGTCCGCTGTCGCACACCTTCCAGCTGGCGGGGTCGGTGACGACCGTCTGCGTGGTGCCGTCCTCATACGTGAGCTCGAGCATGGCCAGAAGCGCCTGCTTGGCACCATAGAAGCTCCAGTTTGTGATGGTGTAGCTCTGGTAGCCGCTCCACCAGCCCTCGGCCAGCTGCGCACCGAGCGCATTGGCTCCGGAAGCCACCAGCTTGGTCACGTCGTACACGCGATAGGGCATGTGCGCGGCGTAGTCCTCACAGCCGGGGCTGTGCCAGCCCTCCCCCACGCGCTCGCCGTTGAGCGACAGCTCGTAGATGCCCTGCGCGGCGGCATAGAGCGTGGCGCTCGCGACCTTGCCAGACGCCTCGAACTCCGTACGCACCATCGGCGCAGAGCCATACGACGGGTCGGCGCACACGAACGCGTCCTTCTCGCCTGCGGTGACCACGATGCCGTCGCCATCCAAGGTCACGCCCTCGAGTCCCTCGAAGATGGCGTAGGTGGCGCCGGCCGTCTTCGAGAAGAGGTCGCCCACCTCGTACTTCTCCTTGTAGCTTCCGGGATAGCGCAGCGCGACGTCCGAGAAGGTCGCCTTCTGTCCGGCAGCCACGGCAAAGCCGATCTTGCACAGGTTGGGGAAGGTGTTGTAGTCGTGCGTGTTTCCAAGGGGGTTGATCTGGCGCGCCTCGTCCACCATGACGCCGTTTATGAGGCAGTTCACCTGGTTGACCTCTGCCAACGTGTTTATGCTTATCTTTATGGGATCGTGGACGGCCGCCTCGCCCAGCGCGTTTGACGGGATGCTCACGACGTAGGCGGGCTTGGTCTCGTCGCCGCCGTTCTGCGCCTCAAAGGCGGGCATGCCCACCACGTATATGTTCAGCTTGGGCTCGTTCGCCTTCGTCACATCCACCTCGTACACGAAGCGGCTTTGGCCTGCCTTGCCCCAGATGTTCATGGCGGCATTCGCAAGGCGATAGTCATCGGCACCCAGCACGATGCCCGCGCGCGTGCCGTTCGCGGGAATCGCGATGGTCGCGTCGAGCGAGAAGTAGTTGGTGACGGCCGCGTCGAAGTACATGCGCGCCGAGCCGATCCACTGTGCGCCCTGCCACGAATTGTAGGTGCCGTCCGCGAGCGCCGTGGCAAAGCTGGCCTCGCGAGACTCGAGCTTGTTGCCGTCCACGTCGGTGACGGTCACCTTCCAGGTGTAGCGGCTCTTGGCGTTCAGCGCATCACCGGCGTAGGCGATGCCTTGGCACCTCGCACCGTCCACCACGCCGCTGTCCCAGACCTTGTTTCCCGCCGCGTCGGAGACCACCAGCGTGTACGACGCCTGGCGAGCGCCGACGACATC
>CACXZL010000011.1:15866-18787 GCA_902772085.1 uncultured Coriobacteriaceae bacterium
GACCATGGGATCCACAAGGCCGTTCACGGTAAGGTTCACGACTTTGTGGCCTTCGTCGAGTTTGTTTGCGGCCGACTGGGCTGGCTTCTCCTCCACGGGCTTCTGCTCGGTGGTCGTCGTGCCGTTGGCACACGCGGTCGCCAGCATTGCCGTTGCCGTGCCGGCCAAACCCACAAACGCCCTTCTTGTAAACAAGTTCCTGTCAAACATCGCTCGTTCCCCTTTCCGTTCCGTGCGCATGCGCTGCGGCACACCCGTCCCTACCGTCTATGATACATTCGCGGAAAACACGAGAGTTTTAGGTTTTTATTGTCTTGGTATAAGATATCTTTATTACGGTCACCATCGGGAAGCGAGAGGATGCCGTGCAGACCAAGCAACTGGAATACTTCATCGCCGTGGCCGAGGAGCTTTCGTTCACCCGTGCCGCCAGGCGCCTCTACATCAGTCAGGCCGCGCTGTCCATGCAGGTCAAGGCCTTGGAGAAGGAGCTGGACACGCGCCTGCTCGATCGCGACCGGCATCACGTTGCGCTCACCACGGCAGGCTCCACGTTTCTGGACTACGCGCGTGACATCGTGAAGCGCACGGATGAGGCGGTGAGACAGGCGCGTAGCGCACGCAACGCTTCCGCAGGCGAGCTGCGCGTGGGCTATGTGAAGGGATACGAGCGCTCCGGCCTCTCTCGCATGCTCGCGAACTTCCATCGTCACTTTCCTCGGGTTTGGGTCTCGCTTACGCGCGACGGCGTGGCCGAGCTCTATGACGCGCTGAGGACGGAGAAGCTGGACCTTGTCATAAACATGCGGTACGAGGACGCCGACCTGGGGGGCGTGGAGTGCCAGACCCTCGCACGCTACCCACTCGTCGCAGTGCTGCCCTTCGAGCACCCGCTTGCCGACCGCACCTCGCTCGCGCTCGACGACCTGCGCGGATATCCGATCGTACGGTACCAGACCAACTCAACCAGCTACGGGAAGGTCAGCCGCATCGGAAAGATCGCTTCCGGCCACGGCCTGAACGACCACGTGAGCAGCGCCTACTGGGACATAGAGGCCGGCATCCTCTGCGTACTCTCCGGCTTCGGCTACGCGCTGCTGCCAGGATTCGTGACCCACACGCTCTCTTCCGACAGCCGTCTGGTCGCGGTGCCCATAGATGGCATGGAGCGCGAGATACAGGTGGTCGCCGCTTGGATGCCGCACACGGCAAACGACCTCATCGACGTGTTTTTGGACGAGTTCCTGGAAATCGACCCGAGCTGACGAATGGGCCGAGGCCTGTTGCTGTCCAGACACGAAGTCCGCGAGATCCCTTATGGATGCGATGCCGCGCAGTCTTTGTACGGGGACTTCCGTCCGGGACTGCTTCTCGACGGCGTTTGGTGCGGCCGCGATCTCGAAGGAGGAGAATGGCGTTCTCGGAGCGAGAAGCCCCCTCAGACGCGGGACTGCCTAGCCTTAACTGTAGTTGGCCTCTGAAAAAGGGGCTCCCTTTTCGCCAAGGCTCACGCATGAAACAGCGGGAGACGATCTATCGGCACACAAGACGTTGCCGCTTGCACCGGAGCCCATCCTTTCGGCGGCTTCTGGTGTAGCCGGCTTGGACGATCTGCACGAGCCTTCGCACGTGCCACCGGCGATCTGTCAGAGGCTCAGAAAAAGCATCCGTGCGGAATTCAACGATACCCATCCCCTAGGAATTTACCCCAATCGCAAAACCGCAGGTAGGCGCCTTGGCCGAACACGCCGAAAATATCCATGCGGTTGGTATTGTTGAAGTCCTACGGGGTAGGTTTTCACTCGAGACGTACCCCGTAGTTTTTTAAACAAGCCCATGTCGGATGTGCACTAGCCAGAGGATTGCGAACAATTGCATGGCGTGGGAATGTCTATACCGTTGCGGCCGGCACATGTATGCGCCTCATCTGAAGGCCCATGGCGACTGGCGCCGGGCGCGCTCGACCGGACTGCCCGCCTAAGAGACGCGCTCGGGTATGAAGACGGCGTTCTCCTCGAAGACGCCGAACGCGAAGCCCAGCCTCAGGTACAGGGGCATGTCCGCGTACGCCTCGAAGCTCGTGCGGGAGAGGAGCTCGTCGGGGGGCAGCACCTCCGTGTAGCCGTACGGGTTCGCGACGGTCACCCCGCCGCCCGCCAGGTCCATCCCCGTGACGATCGAGTAGTGCAGGGTCCACTCCCCGTCGTGCCTCGCGGCCCACTCGAAGGGCACAGGGACGCCGGCCTCGAGGCTGTCGACGCTCTTCCGCTCCGGCGACATCGAGTCGTCAGGCATGGGCATGCGCAAAATCCGCAAGCTCTGCGACGAATCTGGCGTGGGGGTCACCTACGAGGAAATCTCTTTCGGCACCAAGCTTACTTTCCACCGTAGAGATCCCTTCGCGGATGATCGCGAACCCGAAGTGCGCAATAGTTCGCAAAAGTTCGCAATGGTACGCAATACCCTCGGCAGGGACCTTGCGGATGGATTGTCAGATGCTGAACTGGCGGCCATGGAACTCGTCATCATCAACGACGACACCACCACGCCTGAGGTGGTCGAGGCGTTAGGCGTAACGAGGCGTGGCGCACAGAAGCTTCTCTCGAGGCTAATCGAGAAAGGTCTGGTCGAGCGCACGGGAGCGGCGCGCAGCACGCGGTACCGTCTTTCCAGTAGTATCAACGGCGACAGCTAGGCCACCGTATACATACAAGTGAGAAGTCTTTTGAGAAGGGCGGCTCGTACTAAATTCCCAGCGTGAGCTGCACTTGTGTAGGTACGTCGCCCGCTTCAACCCACTCGCAGCGCGCATACTGTTTCGGTCACTTGCGCGGTGCTCGTTCTGTGAGTGAGTCGGCTTCCCGGGGCTTTAGTTCCATAAGTTGCGATATCCCAACCGGGATAAAATCCAAACTCCGCCG
>CACXZL010000012.1 GCA_902772085.1 uncultured Coriobacteriaceae bacterium
ATCGGGATACACGTCGAGCACGTTTGTCCCTGCGGGCGCCTTGCTTGCTGTGGAAGATATCACTGTCCCGTCTTCGCTAAAGAGTGCGGTCCCAGGCGCCTCGCCTTCCCAAAACACACGGATGGCGTTCTCCAAATCCCTTGAGGTGACGTTTCTGGTCAAAGGCTTGTTGTGCTCGAGCTCGCGCAGCTGCGACAGAAGCTCCGATGCATACAAATCCGACAAGTTCTCGGCGTATTGAGTGGCATAGTCCACGCTCGTGTGAATGACAATAAGGGTAATGGCTACAAAAGCAGCCATGATGGTAAGTGATACCGCAGCAACGATGCCGCCTGAACGCTTATAGTCCATTCATCCCCCTGTCCCAGAGATTTGAGCGTAACACAAAGAGCATCGTTTGCACGCTCCCCGCAGGCGGCTCGTCCAAGAACGGTCTAAAGCACGCGGTCAGAGCTATTCTAGGCCACTGCGACGGGAATGCATTCTTGTCTCTCCTCACGTGTAGAATGGCTCACAACAGATACCAGAAGCCAGGCAGCAACTTCTCAACGCTCAATTGAGAATTCGCATCATCCGCAATTCGGCATGCATGAACCGGCTCATAAGGTGTTATTCTCCTAGAAACGAAAGGGAGGCATTTCGCATGTTGGCCGACAAAGATCTTCAACAACTCATTCTCAGCAATGTATTGACAGAAGCCGACCCGCAGAGAGTCGGTCCGGTTTCTTATGACCTTCGAAACTATAGTTTTTACAGCGATGGAGAAGAACGTAAGTCCGTCGTGCTTGGTCCCGGTGAATCGGTTTTCGTTGGAAGTGTGGAGGGCATATCGCTCCCCAAAGATATGACTGCGGAAGTGCGACTCAAAAACTCTCGAATCCGACAAGGTCTCGCACTTGCAGCGCCCCTGTATTTTCCCGGACATACCACACGCGTGTTTTTTCGCGTGACCAACATAACCGCAGACGAAATAGCATTAGAGACCGGGCACGACATCGCACAGATCATGTTTAATCGCTTAGATAGACCTGCAGACGTAGAGTATTCAGGTACGTTCGACAACGAGTTCGACTTCATCGGCCTAGGAACATACAGAGATGTATACGGTTCCGAGACACGCAAAATCAAACGTGAGTCAGAAAATCTTGCAAGCATGGAGCAACGGATTTACGGGAACGTCATTGCGATTATGGGCGTTTTCATCGCCATATTCTCCTTGGCAAACTTAGACCTCTCCTGGCTGGCAGCGCAAGTCAGCGTGTCCAATCTCATCGTACTCAACCTTTCGATCGTCGGTGGTATGGCAGCGCTCGTTGGTCTTATTGCGGCTCTTCTTGGTACCAGAGGGCATAGGGCAGTCCCGTGGATCCTTGCAAGCGTATCGTTTGCAACCGCGATTGTGCTCTCGCTCATCTAGGACCCGAAGGACACTACTCCTTGGACGTCAAGGCGCGCTTGAACCACTTGTCATCAGGGAGCAGGACCCAGATGAGCGGCTTCCCGTCCGATTCCAAGCCCATCACCACTACCTGCACCATGACCGTAGCATGCATCTCGGCGAGTCGGAGCAGCGCCAAACTATGCGTGTTTGAATCGCAAATAAGCCCTATGGGTTTATCCTTGAGCGAAATCATGGCAATGCCTCGCTCAACGTCACCCGTATAGCTGCTGGTCAGCGTGGCATCGCCCGGCACGAAGAGCGCTTCGAACGTCTGGCCATACTTGAAGGGCCGCAAGTGCGTGTCGTCACATACGCACACGCCCAGATGGCCCTTGCCCTGAGGCACGTGAAGCACCCCCTTGATCGACTTGCCTCGAGCGCTCTTGATGAACGACACGGACAATACGAAGAGCCCTACGCACACAAGCACGATGAACACGATTCTCGCCACAAGCATCTTTGCCCCAATCCACCCGTTAATCCAGAGCATATGAAGTATACACGTGAGTGCCCACGAAAGCTGATATCCCTAACGATTCTCGATGCTGCGTACCTTGCGAATGGTGATGGTCATGGACCCGTCCTGCTCGTAGTCGAACGACAGGTAGTCAGGATTTGTGCTCATCTCGCTGGGAAACGTGATGTCCACGCCCGTGTCCGTGCGAATCTTGTGGTTCTTTGCAAGCCGTCGGGCTGAGGCCGGCTTCACCACCACCTCTTCTGGCAGCTCCCTGTCGCGTACCAGCTCCTCGTAGCGCTCGGCCAAGCGCGGCTCCTCCTCAAAGACTTGCTGGCCTATGGCGGCCGGCTCCATGCGCTCCTCGATGTTTGCCGCATGGGTCATGGCGGCCTTGGCTTGCGAGACCGCCTGCACCACGCTCACGTTGCCCGCCTCTGCCACCTCGGTCACGATCTCCTGCACCGTTTCCATGACCTCACGGCAGGAGGGCTCGCGCGAGCACTTCAGCAGCAGGTTCTGCATAATCCACACCTCGGCCTCGGCCACCGTGCGCAGCTTGTCGCTATAGTCGAGGGCCAGCGTCTTGCAGTCCACCAGCACGTAGGTGTTTACCCTCGACGACGGATTGGGCAGCGTGGCGTCATGACGCACGATCTCGTTGAACGCGCCACCGGAAGGATGCTCTATGCTGTGCATGAACGTCTGGCTACGCGGTAACAAGATCACAGCAAACCGTCGGGTGGTCTCGCCGCTATACGACTTCTCGATCTCCTCCTCCGTCGCGTCGCCTTTGGGTGCCTCCGCAGACTCCTCAAAGTCGGCCACGAGCAGGTCTGCCTGCACGAGGTCGTCGCATTTGCGCAACGTCTCCCAGAAGAACTGCGCGATCTGCTTCGAGAGGTCGATGAAGTGGGTCTGATGTCCAAGGTAGAGGCTCAGCTCTTCCGCGAAGCCGCTGTTTTCCGCAAACTCGCCATGCATGTTTTGGTCGCTTCCCACGCACCGTCGCAGATGCCGACGCACGTAGGACTTTACGAGCTTCTCGTCCATATCGAGCTCGTGCTCCGAGAGCATGCAATTTCCCGTATCGAAGTCAAATGCGTGCAGAATGGCATGACTGATGGTAAGCATGGCACACAACACCCCTTAATTTGGTAGATCACACAAACAGCTTTAATATGAAGAGCGAGTCGGAGTACTGGTACTGGTACGTATTGTCTCGACTGCCTGACTCGGCAAAGAAGGTGCGCAAGTCGTCCATCAGGAAATCGTTTGCAAAGAGCGCGTCGCGCGCCTGCGCGTACGCAGCTTCATTTGAGAACTTGAACGACACCGTATTGAGACCCTCGCCTATCTGCCTCCAGAAGCCCTGGCTCAACGCAGAGACGTCATAGGCGTCGTAGAGAAAACCCTCACGCGCATAGTAACTGCAGGCGGTCGAAGTGCATGCGGGCCACAGGCTCTCATCTGCAAACGCATGGTCGTCGCGCAGAATCTCTTCTGTGGTAAGCCCCAGATAGTCATAGGTGGCGCCCACCGCACGCTCCACATCCAAGCCAGGATAGGTGGGGTCGCCCCATGTCACGTCCACATAGGTGTAGTCCTCCCCCATGCGTACGAGATTCCATGCGTGGTCTTCGCCTGAGGACGGTATCTCGCCTTCCACAAACGAACAATACACTCCCGCACGCTGCAGCAGATACTGGAACGCTCGGGAATATCCCGCACAGACCGACGCATGATAGAGAAACACGCTCTGGATGTTTTGGTTCTGGCTCGCGTTCGCATCGTAGTCCGTCGTGTTTATCACAAACTCATAGGCAGCCTTTGCAATGCCGTAGTCGTCCACGCCCGTCGGAAGCGAAGAGATGAACTCGTCTGCGACCTCTTCGATGCGCGCGCGCACATCCTCCACCTGATCTGCCGGAATCGAAAAGCCCGGCGAAATGGTCATCGTACTCCCCAACTCGAAATACGTGAAGCTCGTGGAACCATCCACCCAGAAAAGCTCGGGGTGATCGGTGAGCACGGCATGATAGGTAGGCTCCACGTCTTCCTTCTGCGCCCCGTACACCACGAATGTCTCTTGCACAGATCGGACGCCGTCCAAAATCTGCTGATAGATCAGCTTCTGGTCGTCCGTCAACGCCTGAAAAGCCCTGCCGTCTTCTTCAATGCTTCTGACGTCTGTCACCGCGCTTTCAGGGTCGTCGTTCAGGATCTTGTTTACATACGCCGCAGGAAGCAAACGGTCAAACGGGACGCCTAAGTTTGCCATGAAAAGCCGCACGGAAGGGCTTATCAGAAAAGCCGTGATGCACAGGGCAAGCAAGAAGACCACGACGGTGAGCAAGCCCAGCAACGACTGCAAGCAGCCCCTTCCGGCCTTTTGTGAATTCATGCAATAATGTCCTTTCAACATACCTCCGCGCGGCATCGTTGCAAGGGAAAGGTTTTCAGAGAGCTGTGTACCTTAAACCTCGGGGCCGTCCTCAAACCAGACTAAAGAGCCTTTCCCCGCATCATCGATCTCGATGCATGCCGCCGCACCGGTAGAGAATCCCATGTACGAGCCCGTGAGCATGGCGCAGGCATCCTCCATGAAGGGTATGTGCCCTACCACCACGACCAGGTCCGCATCGGATATGGCAAGCTCATCCATGAAGGACTGGTAGTCCTGATCGTATAGGTAGTCAAACTCGCGCACGAGCCGAATGCCCAGGGTCTTGTTTGCAATCTCTGCGGTCTGAAGGGCACGCTTTGCGGTGCTCACCCAGAGCTCGCTTGAACTGGTGGGCATCACGTGCGCAAACGTCTTCGGGAAGGCCGTCTCGAGCGCCGCCGCCCCGCGCTTCGTGAGCTCGCGATCGAAATCCGTCTGTCCGTATTTCTTGCCTTTGGCCTGGCCATGCCGTACCAATACCACCGTGCGCACCATGCGAACTCCTCTCACACAATCATTATCTAGGCTCGTACAGGGACATGCCACCCTCACGAGCACGTCGCCTGGACTGCTCGGAAGGGCGGCACGCCATATGACGGGTCAAGAAACGCTTACTCGGCCTTTGCCATCCAGCTTTCGTCGGACGGGTTGTCGCGGAAGCGGAGCAGGCGATCCTTGTCTTGGGGCTCGATGTAGCCCTCTTCCACGGCCACCTCCACCAGCGTGTCCAAGTCGCATAGGCTGGTGTTTTCCACGTTGTCGGCCGCCAGACGATCGAGTCCGCGCTGCATGCCGTAGGTGAAGATGCTCACGATGCCAAGCACGTCGGCACCAACCTCGCGCAGCGGGTCTACGCACTCCAACACCGAGCCGCCCGTGGAGATGAGGTCCTCTATCACCACGACCTTGGTGCCTGGTTCGCAGCGTCCCTCGATTTGGTTTTGACGGCCATGGTCCTTTGCGGAACCACGCACGTAGCCCATGGGGATGCCAAGGCGGTCGGCGGCAATCGCAGCGTGCGCAATGCCAGCCGTCGAAGTGCCCATGAGCATCTCAACGTCGGGATAGAGCTCCTTTGCCTTCTCGGCAAGGGCCTCGTCGATGAGCGTACGCACCTCAGGGTAGCTCAGCGTGAGGCGATTGTCGCAATAGATCGGGCTCTTGATGCCGCTGGCCCAGGTAAAGGGCTCGTTGGGACGCAGGAATACCGCGCGAATCGAGAGCAGGGCCTTTGCGACGTCCTTCTTTGTAGCCATTGATGCCTCCTTTTTTCGGTTGCGCGTCATGAGCTTACGCACTCGACGCGCATTCCGCCACCTTGCAGCTTACGCAGTTATATAAGTATGGGTATGTTGTTTAGCGAGCGAGCCGCCTTTGTGCGCAGAAACACGGAAAGCATGGTGTTTCCAATCACAAACTTAGCACGGCCATTCTCGTCCACCTTCACAGGGCCACGACCCTCTCCAAGCACGCAAATCCACTTCTCCCCCGCATGCTTCCTGCCCATCTTGATGGTCTTCTCTACCGGCTTCTCGCTACCGTCACGACTCGAGAGGATTACCACGCACCCGCTGTTCTCGTGCGCGTCATCTCCCGAGCGTCGCCATGCGACCAAGTCGGGATCGTCAAACATATCGGTCTGCTTGCCAAAGGCGAAGCGTCTGCGTATCTCCAGCAGAAGCGGCAGCTCCGCCACGGCAGGAATCTTGTCGTTTGGCAAACCGTAGAGATCCGCAAAGAAAACACACGGATAACCCGACTCGCGCAGCAGAATAAGCGAGTATGCCACCGGCTTAAACCACGCGGCCACCGTCGACTCGAGTGACTGATTTGGTTGTGTGTCGTGATTGTCTACGAACGTCACCGTATGCACCGGGTCCGCCTCGACAAGCGTACCTTGCAGGATGTGCTGGAAGTCTATGCGCGCGCCATCATATGAGGCGTGGAAGAACTTGAAGTGTAGCGGCACGTCAAACAGGCTCATGGCCTTCTCGTCGCCCAGATAGTGCATGAGCGTACCGACGTCTCCCAACCAGTACTCCCCCACGCAGAAAAGCTCGCGGCCGAGCGACCTGCGTATGTCATTGAGCCAGCGCAGGTAGAATTTGCGGCTCATGTGCTTGATGGCGTCAAGTCGTACACCGTCCACGCCGGTCTCGTTTATGTACCACGTACCCCAGCGTACGAGCTGCTGATACACCTGCGCGTTGTCCAAGTCGAGGTCGGCGCCCATGAGATAGTCGAAGTTGCCGTTCTCGTGGTCCACGTCTTCGTCCCAATGCTTGCCCTCGAGCAGGAAAATGCCTTCGCGCTCGCGGGAGACGTCGTAGTCGACGGCATCGAAGTGGTGGTAATCCCAAGTGAAGTCATCCAAAGCTCCCGCGCGACCGGGGAACGTATAGCGGGTCCACGCCGTGATGGGACGCGGCCTGTGAAGCGCGTAGTTGCGGTTGTCGCGCGCCACCTCGGTGGCCATCACGCGTTGCGTTCCGTCGGCACCGAGCTTGTGGTTGAGCACGACGTCGGCCAGGACGTTGATGCCTTCCCTATGCAGGGCATCGATGGCGTTCTGATAATCCTCGCGTGTACCGTACTTGGTGCTTACCGCACCTCGCTGATCAAACTCTCCCAAATCCCACAGGTCATACACGCCGTAGCCCACATCTTGCATGCCCTGCGTACCCTTATAGGCAGGCGGCATCCATACAGACGTAAACCCCTCGTCAGCCAGACGCGGAGCCAGACGTGCAAGTCTGCGCCAGTGCTGCCCATCGGGTGGAAGGTTCCAAGAAAACCCCTGCAGCATCGTGCCGTTTAGCTGAACTCCAAAATCCGCCATGGCGGTCACCTCCTCGCGCGCCCGTCATGAATTAACGTTTCCCTGTACATTTTAGACGAGCACAGCGCGATGCGTGAGCTTAGCACAAAGATTAGGTGTCAAATGGGACCAAACCCCTTTCGACACAATAACCCTGAACACATGCCAATCGCGGAAAGGTTCTTGCGCCGTATCCATCCCCTACATTATATGAGAACAAAGTAAATTCGTGTTGCACATACGGCACAGTCGGCCACAGTCGGCTATGCTGTACTGCGCGTGTCACGCCACATACCGCGGCGCGACAAGGAACCACGAGAAAGGCAAGAACCACATGAGCAGAGTCTACAACTTCTCCGCCGGTCCGGCAGTACTACCCGAGGACGTACTGCGCGAGTGCGCAGATGAGATGCTCGACTACCGCGGTTGCGGCATGAGCGTCATGGAGATGAGCCACCGTTCGGCCATGTATCAGAAGATCATCGATGATGCCGAGGCCGACCTGCGCGACCTGATGGGCATCCCCTCGAACTACAAGGTCCTCTTCCTGCAGGGTGGCGCTTCCCAGCAGTTCGCCGCCATCCCGCTCAACATCTGCAACCTACCCGGCGCGCACAAGAAAGCCGACTACATCCTCACCGGCATGTGGGCAAAGAAGGCCTTCCAGGAGGCCGGCCGCTTCATCGACGCGCAGGCGGTGGCCTCGAGCGCCGACGAGACCTTCTCCTACATCCCCGACTGCTCGGACCTGCCCATCCGCGACGACGCCGACTACGTGTACATCTGCGAAAACAACACCATCTACGGTACCGTCTACCATGAGCTGCCAAACACCAAGGGCAAGCTTCTCATCTCCGACGTAAGCTCGATGTTCCTCAGCCAGCCCCATGACGTGGAGAGGTACGGCGTCATCTACGGCGGCGTGCAGAAGAACGTCGGTCCCGCGGGTCTCGTGATCTCGGTCATCCGCGAGGACCTCATCGCGGGCGAGGACATCGCCGACGTACCCACGATGCTCCAGTGGAAGACGCAGGCCGACGCCGGCTCCATGTACAACACGCCCAACTGCTGGGCCATCTACGTGTGCGGCAAGGTCTTCAAGTGGCTCAAGGGCAAGGGCGGTCTGGCGGCCATGAAGGAGGTCAACGAGGCGAAGGCAAAGATCCTCTACGACTTCTTGGACGAGTCCGAGCTCTTCAAGGGCACCGTGCGCAAGCAGGACCGCTCGCTCATGAACGTGCCGTTCGTCACCGGCGATGCGGATCTGGACGCCGAGTTCGTGAAGGAGTCCAAGGCCGCAGGGCTCGAGAACCTCAAGGGCCACCGCTCCGTGGGCGGCATGCGCGCCTCCATCTACAACGCCATGCCCGTTGAGGGCGTGGAGAAGCTCGTCGCCTTCATGAAGGACTTCGAAGCCAAGCACTAGCGTCAGCCGTACCGGGCTGGCATGGGCGACCATCCTGGCCCAGTGGCGTCAAGTCCTTTCGGCGCCATGGACAAGTGTCGTGCTCAAGCAATTCCCGTTCCCGCGGAATTGCTTGAGCACGACTGGTTTACATACCGCTTGGTCTGAGCTCTGCGGGGAGGACGTCAATCGTCACCTCCGATTTCTCGTGGAGGGTACCGCTGCTCGCTTCTACGGTCACCGGATTTCTCCCCACCGGTAAGGGATAGGCAAGTTCGACGTACCGCAGCTTCTCACCAGGAGCGAGCGACTGGTTCTCATACAGGATGCAAGACGGATAGCCCGTAGGATAGAGGGAGACGCTCACGGCTTTTCCCGTTCTTTCCATGCATTCCAAACGCAACTCCGCTCGTGTTTCGCCCACCCACATCTGCATGAGCGGTGCTGTACGCAGGCAATACAGGCCCTTGTCATGCGACATCTGCACAAGCTGCGTTTCGGCGACGGAATCCTCCACGACATGACTCGCATCCTCAGCTGCGGCATGACGTGTCTCGGAAGACGTGCACCCCCCATACGTCGGCGATATCCTCGCGATCGCAAGGCACACGATGATTCCAACCGCAAACGTGCTCCCCTGCCATGCCGTTCTTTTCAGACGCTGCCGAGTCCTCGCACGACGTCGAGCATGTTTCTTACTACGCATCGCAACCTCCTTAAACCTTGTCCGATGGACTAAGCTTAGGACTGGCTGCAACACACCTGTAGAAGTTTTAAGGTACGGCTCGCAGCTATCTTGCGCATAACTCGCAGGTATTGCCCCATTCCACGCCTTCACAGGCGAGATGCATGTACTCAGACGACACCAGAGTGTCGTCTCATCCAAACCTAGAACAGAAAACGGTACAGCCCGACTCGTTTCGTGAGCTGGATGAAGGCCCAGCAGAGAGCTGCGCCCAGTGCCGTCGCCGTCAACGCGACGAGCCACAGGTTGTCGACGTGGAGAAGCCGCACGAGCACGATACGCAATCCCTGCACGGCAAGAAGATGCGTGACGTACAGCGCGAGCGACTCCGCTCCGAAGCGCTCCAATGCCGTAGCCACCACCCCGTTCGTACGCGATATCAACACGCTTGCCACATATGCCCCACCAAACCCCATGGCAGCGCCGAGAAACGCGCAACAACGCCCATACAAGAGAGACGCCCCTCCCTGCGTCCCAAGCAAGACAGCCGTTTCGCTTTTATGCGAAGTGGAAGCGGAGGCCTCACCAGTACCGCTCGCAAACGCATCGAGGGGTGAGAACACACACATCCCGAGGGCATAGTACACCGCGTGATTGCAGAAGTCATGCAGCATCCACACGTCAGGCACGAGGGGCTGCGCGACGTACAGCACGATCGACAGGCAAAGCAACGCACGGTCGGCATACCGGCGAAGCACCGCCGATAGCCCGCAATGCAACAAAAACATGAAGAACAGCACGTACAGATACCAGAACTGGCTAAACGGCACCACGGGAGAGCAGAGGAAGTCCCTCAGTCCCTCGCCTTTGTTTGTGAAGCTAGACATGACCTGCATCCCGCACGCAGTCAGAAAACCCCAGATGAAATAGGGTTTTACCAAGCGTCGTAGTTTCTTCTTGAGCTCTTGCGCCATATCCTTACGCCAAAGACCGCCCGCAAAGAATCCTGACACCACAAAGAACGCGGGCATATGGAAGCCGTAGATAACATCCTTGACGATGCGTATTCCTTGAATGTGGGGATGTGCGGCAAGCGTCGCATCCGCAGCAAGCCCCTGCACGGCATGGCCAAGGATGACGAGCACTATGAGCACGCCCTTGAGGACGTCGACCCAGCGCACTCGTCCACGTACCGTCGCGGAAGCCATACGTCTAGCCCTCGCCTTGCGCTCTCAGCATGGAGACGGTACGCTCCACGCCCTCTTCGATGCCATAGTGCGCGCACCAGCCCAGAGAATGAAGTCGCGTCGCATCAAGCAATGCCTTCGTTGCGGTGGAGTACCCCGCACGCTCGGTCGCCTCCGGCAGCTCGAAGACCACCGAGCCGCCACCAGCCTTGCACGCGATGCCCGCAAGATCTCGCAGGGAGATGTTTGACCGGTCATCAGCCGCATTGTACGCCATGCCCTCGGTGCCACGCGTAAGCACCCAGAGCAGGGCGGATACCGCGTCGGCCACATAGAGATAGGAGAAGACCTGCGTACCTTCGCTCTTGAGCACCACGTCTGCGCCCGCCACCGCCTTGCGCAGAAACTGCGAGAGTGCCTTGGTGTCAGAGTCCAGCAGCGTGGGGCCATAGATGCGCGGAAGTCTCGGCAGGTAGACGTGGGCGCCACGCTCCGCAGCATACGCCTGACACAGGGCCTCACCCAGACGCTTGGCCTCAGGATAGCCTGCGCGCAACGTGTTGCAGTCAAGATAGCCGCAGTACGATTCGTCAAATTTCTCTACGTCTCCGCGATTCTGCCCGTAAACCTCCACCGACGAGGCAAACAAGAACCGTCCGTCCTTGCATGATCTCAGCTGCCAGTCCAAGAGATTCTGAAGGCCCGTCACGTTTGCAGTGATGGTGCCTATGGGCTGCGTGGCATAGGCGCGAGGATGCGTCGTGCTCGCCAGATGAACCACCACGTCGGCAGATGTCGTCGGTGCCGCTCCCAGCACCGACACGTCGAGTTCCTCAAACGCAAACGAAGGCTCGTCAAGGTACGGCAGGCGCCGCTCTGCGCGCGCCTTGCTCCGTCCCAAGGCGAGCACACGTACGTCAAGCCCGTCGGTAAGCCGCTTGCGCATGAGGACGTCTACCAGAAAAGTCCCCACCATGCCCGTCGCGCCGGAAATGCCCACGACAGAACCGTCCAAGACATCCCAGTCGACGCCGCAGCCACACACAAGGTCGAGGTCCTCCACGTACCGCTCGTCCGAGAGGCGCCAAGGAGCCACTACTTGAGCCATGTGTCCTCCTCCAGGGCAAGCCACGCCTTAAACATCTCCAGGTCATCGCGGGTCGTCAGCTTGATGTTTCTGTCGGAACCCGCGGCGAAGTTCAGCGTGTGGCCCAGCGTCACCATCATCGTGTTTGTGTAGTGCGAGCCGTCGATGCCCACCCCCGTTGCGAAAGCCTCGCGATACGCATCTATGAGCATGTCGAAGCGGTACGCCTGAGGCGTGGAAACGCGACGAAGCATCTCGCGTGGTATATAGGCCATCGTCGTCGAAGGGTCTTCGTCGTTCACCAAAAAGATCTGCTCGTTGTAGGGTAGGCTCGTCACGGCATTGCCACGCTCCGCCGCCACGCGCACCACGTCGGAAAGGACGTCGGCGTCCACCAGGGGCCGTATGCCGTCATGCACCACCACCAGGTCATCGGGAGCCGCCACGCCTTCCAGGGCATATACGCCATTGCGGATGGACTCCTGTCCACTCTGTCCGCCGGGCACAATCTGCAAGAGTTTGTTTATCCCAAACTGACTGGCGTAGGCACGCGCCACGTCCTGCCATCCCTCCAAGCACACGAGCGTGATGTCGTCGATATCGGGGTGGCGCTGAAAGCCCTCAAGCGTATACACGAGGACGGGCTTGTCGTGGACGTTTATGAACTGCTTGGGTATGTCCTGCCCCATGCGGGTACCAGAACCGGCGGCGATGATGACAGCGTGGGTCTGCATGGCTTTGTCTATCCTTCACAACGATACGAGAACCTTACAAGACATCCAGTGTAGCACGTCAACCAAAAGGAGGTGCATTTTTTGGCGGGTCACCCCTGTGGCAGGGTCACCGTGTACGCTTTCCGTCCGGAACGCCTCCCTACCGTGTACACTTCCGTTGCCGGCGGTTCGCCCCGTGTACACTTCCCCGGCCGGCGGTCCGCACTGGGGAGGGGACGTTCGTGACCGAAAGTGTACGCGGCGGCACGACGGCACGAGTCGTTCGCGAAGAGGGTCCTCCGAGAGTGCACCGTCCCTCGCACATGCGTTCCGCTACGCGAGAGCCTCGCCGTATAGCGCCCGTATCTCATCGGGCGAAAGCTCCAGCGGGAAGTTTGCCAGGCGCTGTGCGTTCACGCCCTGCGCGAGCACGCTCAGATCCTCCGGTGACGCCGGGCCGATCGAAGGCAGTTCGAGCTCACGAACAAGTCCCTCGAAGCGCGACAGACCACTGCCCTTCTTTACCGTCCTGTCCCCGCAAAGAAGGACGTCGAGTTCGCGCAGCCGCTCCGACGTCTGCCCGCCACCGCGCTTGAGCAGCACGCGCCAGCAACCCGGGACGCAAAGCGCCGCCGCATGCCCATGCGCCACCTTGAAGCGCGACGTGATGCCATAGCTCATGGCGTGTGCGGCCGTGGTGGTCGTGATATTGATCGCCTTGCCCGCCTCGTTTGCCGCGTGCATCATGTGCCGTGCCGCCACCTCGTCGCCATCCATGTAGCCACGCCAATGCGCCATGAGAGAGCGGATCGCGCACGCCGAATGCACGCGGCTTTCCTCGCACGACCGCGCCGACCAATGCGACTCCACGGCGTGACAGAGCGCGTCGAGCATGGTGGACACCCGCTGGTAGCGCGGCAGTCCTCCGAGCAGCGACGGGCAGAGCACCGCCACCTGCGGCAGCAAGCGGTCGGCTGCCACGGAGACCTTCTTGCCGTCCACGTAGACCACGGCGAAGTGCGTAGACTCGCTGCCCGTGCCCGCCGTGGAGGGAATCGCGACGTGGGGCACAGGACTCAGCTCCGCGAGCCTGTCTCCGAGCAACGACTCGCGCCACGGTACCGACACGTCGGAAACCGCCGCCACGCATTTGGCCACGTCGATGGCGCTTCCCCCGCCAAGGCTCACCACAGAGTCGCAGCCATGCGACCGATAGGCCTCCACCGCCTGCGCCACCTGGTCGATGTCCGGGTTTGGCTTCACGTCGGCGTAAAGCGGCAGACCGTGCAAGACACCGCCCAGCACGACCGCCAGTCGCTCACCAAAGAACGGGTCGGCCACAACCAACGGCCTGCGCATGCCCACCGCAGCAAACAAAGACGACAGGTCGCTCACGGCATCCGCCGACCAACCGACCGCACCCCTCTCAAGACGCATCGTACCATCGGCCAGCTCGTACACGGGCTGGTCGTCAAAGTCGTGCAGACGTATCATGCCTGAGACACGCACGAGATCGTCCTGCGTATCTATCTCCTCGAGCACATGTCCCGTATAGGGATGCGCCACCACATGCATTCGCCCATACACCGTGTTTGCCGCGTTCTCCGCATACACGCCCGTCTTCCCCAGGTCCACGAAGCCCTCCACGGCATCTAGCCAGATGTTCACGGCATCCGGCGAAAGCCGATACATCGCCTGAAAGGCAGTGAGGCTCGACCCCTCGATGCCCACGCCGACCTTGCGCACCTCGCCGCCTATGACCTCTGCCGAGAAGTCCTTCTCTGGTACCGGCAGGCTCGAATCCACCGAGCCATACGAGCCGGCGGGCAAATCGAGCAGTCCACGCACGTAGCCAACGTCAAACACGAGGTCGCCATGAAGCATCAGCACCTCCTCGTCGCGCAAAAGCTCACGAACAAGCCACATGCTGTAGATGTAGTTGGTCTCACGATACCGGTCGTTGCGCACAAACGAGAACGTGCACCCGTCCACCTTGAACTCCCGTGCCACCGCCTCCAGCTGCTCAGGCCAAGGTCCGGTCGTCACCACGAAGTCGCGTATGCCGCAGGAGAAGAGGATGCGCAGCTGCCGATGAAAGATGGACTCCCCCGAGGCGAGCCTCACCATGCATTTGGGATTGCGCTCGGTAAGCTTGCCCAGACGAGAACCGAGTCCCGAGTTGAAGATGAGCGCCTTCACATCCGCCCCCTACTCCGCCGAGCCGATGCGACGCATCATGTCGAGCTTGTTTTGCGCAGGGGAGACGGTGGGCCGGCCCAGGTCATCGCGGGAACCCTGACGGGTTCGCAAGACCAGAGCGACAGGTGCGACGTCGCGAATCTCCTCCATGCCGTCCACGATCTCCTCGACGGTGCGCGCCGTGATGACGCCCGCAAAGCCACACCCACAGAGCATCATCGGCACATCCATGTCTGCCCCGACGTTCGGCTGGCCGCCCACACTCTCATGGGCGCCGTTGACGTTCACCACATAGCGCAGATTGGGCGGCCACGCCTGCGCCATCACGGCCAACGACCCCATGTGCATGAGCATCGACCCATCACCATCCAGGCACCAAACGGTGCGCTCGGGACAGCCCAGCGCCATGCCATAGGCGATGGAGCCGGTGTGGCCCATACCACCTACGGTGAGAAAGTCGCCATCGTGCGTCTCTCCACGTTGTTCGCGTATCTCGAATACCTCCCGGCTCTCCTTGCCCGTAGTCGAGACGACCAGGTCGTCCGGACCGATCAGGTCGAGCACGACTTCCAGCGCCTCTTCGCGCGTCAGCTCGATTCGCTCACGTCCCTCGCGCCGCTTGCGCGCTATCCCTTCACAATCTCCGTCGAGCCGTCAGAGTATACGATCCGGATCTCGCCGGTCTCACGGTTCAGGCATGCGATCATGTTGACGTCGGAAAGGGCGCCTTTCCCCAGCTCGCCGTCTCTGGAATCCACGCCGAACACAGCGACGGTGTAGAATCCCTTTTCCGGGATCTCAGGCGCTGCCTCCGGGACGACGGCCTCCGGACTTTCCGTGCCGCGGTTCCGCAGCCGGACAAACCCGAAGGCAGCCAGGGAAAGGATCAGCACTGCGATCAGGAA
>CACXZL010000013.1 GCA_902772085.1 uncultured Coriobacteriaceae bacterium
TTGCCGTTGGCATCGTAAATAATGCCATTCTTCACTTGGGCTTGCTTGGGTATCTTCACCTCCATGCCCTCGTCCAGCGTGAGCAGGGCACTGCCCATGGGCTTGTCTGCGTCTATCTGTAGACGCTTCACTCCGTTCTTTACCACAGCCTCGGAGGCGGTAATGCCTATGCCGGCGCGATCGCCCGTTCCTGTAATGGTAAAAGAACCGTTGGTAAACGTAATGGTAGACCTCGTCGCCTGCACAGGCCTCGCTCGCCCTCGTATGGTGAAGTTGCCGCCCAGAGTCAACGTACCACCCTCTACGAAGATGCCCCTGGATTCGCCTTCCACCACTCCGTCTCCCGTAACGGTAAGGTCCATATTGGACGCTCGGATCATGGCACCGCCATACGTCGTGCCCTGGGCATGGAAGCCATTGAGCACCAGCGTGGAGGTGTCCTCGTCAAATCGCGCAGTACCGTCGCCCAAAATGTTTCCGGCATTGGCTGACGTCACGCGCACGCCGGCCACCCATAGGTCGTAGCGCTTGGTCCACATTGCAAAAAGCGTCACATTGCGTGAAATCACCATGTGGGAGCCTGCTGCCCGCACGTCACTCTCGCCGGCAACCTTCCACCCCGCAAACTCATACCCATCGGGAGCCTGGAAGCTACACGTGGGAAGAACGTAATCTGAGCCAGAGACCACCAAAACGCCATCCATATCGCCCGTGCCCTCACCCGCATCAAAGGTCACCGTCTGTGATATGCCTATGACAGCCTCACCTTGATCGTTTGTTCCCACCGCATAGGCGCTCGACTCGCTCACAAAGCAATCGGCAACTTTGCCGTTTTGGAACCCGCTCGTCAGTACAACCGGTGCGTCGAAGCGTGGCCTTGTTTGCGTGGTAATGCCAATCGGCCTATAAGGGTAAAGTGTATTCGGTATGGTAATGAAGGCGCCGGTGGCCAAATACACGTTGCCGGTACCTGCAGTCTTGCCTGCTCGGTTGCCATCCACATAGAGGTATCCACTGAGACTGCACGTCGCACCCTTGCTTACGTAGATGCCACCGCCATAGGCACCCGCGGCATTGCGTTGTATAAAACCAATGGTGGCGTTTGCCGCAAAAGTACCCGACTGCACCATGACGCCCGCGCCCCATTTGTTTGCCGCGTTGTCCACGATCTCGCCACGGGTCATCTGCAAGTCGCCACCATTGACAAAGATACCGCCACCATGCGAATCCGTGGCCCTGTTGTCTACAACGTCGCCACCTGTCAACGTGCAGGTGCCTCCCTCCAAAAAGATGCCGCCGCCGCCCTGCGCAAAGTTCTGCCGTACCGTGCCAGATGTCAAGTCGAAGCTGCCTCCCCGCTCCACGTACACTCCGCCGCCCTTTGCCGCATAGTTTTGGGATATTTGGGCGCCAAACAATCTCAACTTGCCGCCATCTGCCACATATATGCCTCCCGCATTCTGCGAGGAGTTGCCACCCGTGATGCACCCGTTCTTCGCATCGGAATGATCGCGAATGTCCAAGGATCCTTCCACCCGTATAACCGTACCATCTACGCATGCCTCCGTAACGTTGCGGTTTATCGAGTGCCCCTCCATGAAGAGCTTGACGTCTTTTCCAGTAGGAACGACCAACGTCGTATCCTGATCGGTAGCCACCACGTCGTTGGAAAGATAAATCCGAGTAGTACCTGTGGATTCGCTTATGTACTGCTGCAAGGAGGCCCATGTAGTCGTCCACTGTGCTACGGCGGTACAATCTTGCGTTACGTGAAACTTCGCCTTTGGCGCGTAAAGGTCTCCCCCTATCTTCCAGCCCACCAGCTTCTTTACACCGTCAGGCGATTCGAAGACACTGCCATCGGGAAGCTCATAATCGACCTCGGGGGTCACGGCACGCGTGAACGCAACGCCTTTTCCCTCGCCTGGTTCAAAAGCGATCGTAAAGACCTCGCCCACACGACCGCAATACTTGCATGACGCGGTCTTTGTACCGTCCTCTGCCGTGACAATCTCCTGTTCGGCGTGATCGCAGGGTTCGAGTCGCACGAAATCGGTGTCTCTACATGCAGCTACACGCTCCTTGGCCAGCAGCTTTTTGCCGTTTCTGTCGAACGCCATGTAGTCCATGGACTCGTTTGGCTTGGCACTGTCGTAGTTCAGGCGAATCTTGAGTTGCTTGGTGCTAACCGAGCCTGAGCCCACGGCAGAGGCGTTGCAATCGCCGGCTCCACTCGTCCCCGTTGCTTCCACCACGGCACCACACAGGTCTACAATGCCAGCACCCGTAAAGGTGTCTCCGCGATGCACGTAGGAGCTGCCGATCTGACGCTCGTAGGCTCCTCCACCTATGCCGGCGCCCCTACGAGTCCCCGCATCGTTCGAATTGACCGAACTCGCCTTTATAACGCCACCGCGCAGGATGATGGCTCCGTAGATGCTCGGGTTGGCCAAAGGTTCGCAGTTGTAGCCTGCACCTATGCCGGCACCGCCCGCACCCACCGCTGTCACGTTGCCCCCGTTTATCTCGATGGTACGCCAGACCGGTGCATTTGCTCCGGCGCCGATACCGGTGCCCTGGCTGCCTCCACGTGCATTTATGGTACCGCCATCTATCACGATATGGGGATTGGACATCCTCTGGCCGCCGCCGATGCCAGAGGCGAACTCGCCACCCCTTGCCGTCACCGTACCACCATAGAAGTGCAGGGTCGCCGCAGGCTCTTTGTTTGTGCTGTATGCCCTGGCGTTTATGCTTCCACCTATACCGGCACCAAACCTACCGCCGTTTGCCTCCACGATGCCGCCGTAGATGTTTACGTTTCCCGGCATCATGTTTCTCGTACTGCCAATACCGGCGCAGTCTCCGACGCCGTTTGCAACGAGCTTTCCGTCTTGCCCGGGCTGCGCATAGATGGAAATCGAGGTGCCTTCTTCCACCGTAATACCCTTGCCATACTTGGCGGTGCAGCCATCGCCCAAAATGATGTGGGCGTGTCCACCCATCACAACGGCTCGTTCGGTCAACGCCACGTCGTTGTGTAGAAAGTACCAGTCATCGCCCATCGACTTTTGATCATTGCCGTTGACCTCCACGTAGTCATAGCAGATCTGCTCTTGGCCGTCTTCGTCGAGATAGACAACGTTTGCGTTTATCGTGGCCTCGCCATCTCGCGTATAGGCCGTATGTCCTTTGGAATAATTCGACTCGCCATAGGGGTAGAAGTACTGACCGGCATCAGCATCGCCATTGAAGTTGCCATAGCCCGTCGTTATGACTTGCTGGGCTGCATAGCGAGACACGGGCCATGATACATACGCACCACTCCTAAACGCTCCCACGACTTGGATCGTCTGATTGCTCGTCATGTAGATGTTTTCGAGCTTGTCTGAGCGCGCGTTGTCTTTGAGCACCGGAGCGCCACTCATCTGCAGCGTGCCGTCGCAAAAGATGCCACTGCCATGCAGTTTTGCCTTGTTTTCGGCAATGATGGAGTCTCTGTCCAGCACCGTGCAGTTTTTGTTTATGTAGAGTCCGCCACCATAGTAATTTGCGGTGTTGCTCAGGATTCGAGTGTTCTTTTCCATGGTCACGGAAGGCTTTGTATCGCTTGCGGTATACAATCCGTTTGCCGCATACACTCCCGCACCTTGCTTCGATGCGGTGTTTTCCGAAATCAGGCAATTGGATAAGAGGACAGCGGCTTCCTTGTCGCGCATATTTATGGTGTCGTCGAACCTGTTTGCCACACCACCGCCATAGACGGCCGAGTTTTGCATGATGGTGCAGTCGCGCAGCGTCATTTCGCCTTCGTTTAGCACGGCACCACCCTGACCATCATACTCATAGTCCGACGAATCACCGCGCGATTGCGCGACGTTGTTCATTATCTTGCAGCCTATGGCGGTGAACGTGCCACCTCCCACATTCATGATGGCGCCACCGGCCCTCTGCGCCTCATTGTTTAGCAGGTAGCAGTTGTTCATCATCACCTCACCTGCGTTCCAGATGGCTCCACCATCCACCGCCGTGTTTCCGCTGAGCTCGCCGCCATTGATGACGAGCGTTCCCATGTTGTATATCGCGCCGCCCCTGAAGGACTTGCCACCTGTAATCTTGCCTTCGGGACGCAACAGGTTGTCGACTATGCGCAGCGTGGTTTCGTGACCCACCTCAATGACGCTGCCGCGCTCGACCGCCCGGTCCAGTCGCCTCGAGAGCACGTGGCTGTTTAGGTTGATGGTGAGACTGCCCATTCCAAATACCCAGAGCAGCGAATCAAGCTCAATGTCGGTACCAAGCAAGATGGTCGCGTCTCTCGGGGCGTTCTCCACGGCCTCTACGAGTTGCGCGGCGGTGGTGACCGTCGTGGTATCCTTTTCGTCAAAGATGACGTCGGTCTGAGCCGTAACGAATTCTTCCTGCGGAGACGTCGCTACCTCGTCTGCGGCATCTTGGATGACCTCTGTAAGCCCGGATGGGACAGCGCCGTCCTCGACGTTGGTCTCATCAGGGCTCTCTTGCTCTGGAGCCGTATCATCCGGTACCGACTCCTGCACTGGCTCTCGCGCTGGAACCGAGCCCTCTGAAGCCGGATCCTTTGAGCCGGAATCGTCGTCAATGACACGCATCTCCGTACTTTGAGCCGGCTGCGCAGACTGCACGTCGACACGATCGGCTTGAGAGTCCGCGGCAAAGGCCGGCGCAGGCACCATGAGCGTAAGCACCATAGAGAGGCTCACCCACACGCTGAGAGCCCGCTTAAACAATGACGTGTTTTTGTTCATTTCGCACCCCTTCGCTCGTGAACCGTGCATGCCTATCCGTTATTTGTCCTCGGTGTCCTCGTTCTTTGCACGACGCTTGCCGTATGCAGCAAGCGCAGCACCGGCACCGGCTATACCTGCAGCCACCCCGGCCGCCAAGAAGTCGCCTGTGGTAGGCAGCGACGAACGGCTGGATGTGGTAGTGGCGGCAGGAGTGGTAGTAGCGGTGGCGGTGGTTCTTCCGCCGGCAACGTTGCCACCCGACGTAGCCGAGCCGTTGCCAGTCGCGAATCCACCAGATTCCTCGGTCCAATACTCCAACGGCGCATCTGCCACAGGGTCGCCTCCTGCCGTCGCCTCGTCGATGTCGATGGTCGCCATGTACAGGCGGTTGCGATCTTTGCTTGGCATCGAGCTGTTTTGCACCGGCCTATACTCACCAGGTTCGAGAGCGAACGTTTGGTAGATCACGTTCTCTTCCGCAAGAGCCGTGAGACTGCCACCTTTGGTCTCCTTGGGTTCTTGTGCGATAAACGAGACGTACTTCTCGCCAGTCCAATCCTTGGGAACGGTCATAAAGGCCTTGTAGATGGCGCATTTGCCCGGAGCGAGTGCAAAGTCGGGTTCGACGTTTTGGAACGCTCCATCCACCACGGGGTTGTAGTGCGACTCCACGAGCGTGCTCTCGCTGAAGGTGATCCTCACGAGGCAGCCATCCACCTTTGTGGCTTTCTCGCTCGTGATGTTGCCATCCGCGTCTTTTGTGACCTCATGCACGCACATCTGCACCTCACAGCTCGACAAATACGAGTTGCCGTCGTTACGCACGGCCACATGAAACAGAATCTTCCCACCTGGCGCAACGTAGGGCACCGGTGCCAGGCAGCCAATGGCCGTGATGACCCTAAGGTGCGGAATCGCCGTGTACCATACGTTGCAGGCCGTATAGATGGGGTTGCCATAATCATCTATCACGCCCGTATCTTTCGGCTCGATGCTCAACACCTCCAAGGGCGCGAGCACATCACGCGATGCCACGATGGAGATGGAAGAGAGGTCGTGATCAAGCTCTGCCGCAATGAACGGTTCGGAGAAGTGCCCGTTGTGAATACGGCAGGCCATAAGCTGGTAAAGCGAACCCTCGTTGATGGTCTCATAGGTGTCGTTGTCGTCGTAGATGCGCTTTTCCACCGGCTCGCGCGTCTGAGGCCAGAAGATGAAGGTTCCCGCATTGTTTATGCCGAAGTTGTCTATATTGAAGCCCTCAGGGCCAATGGGCGTGCATTTGAGGACAGGCGTATCGTACTCTTCATCCCACACCGCCTTTTGCAGAATCCATTTGGAGCGATCCCACTGGTCGGGGTGCTTCCACAGATCGCTGTTGTTCATCTCGGCCAAGTACTCCGCCGAAGGATAGTTGGTGAGGAAGCAGTCATGCCCAGGCCAGGGAAGGAGGCGAATCTCGTCATCCAGCACTGCCGCCTGCTTTATGCTTGAGAAGACCGCTTTTTCATCGTCGAGGCGCAACAAGAAGAAATAGGACTCTTTGGTAGACGTGAGGCTCAACGTATAGGCTCCGCTCACCTTGGGAGATATGGTCATCCGATGCAACGTGGCGATGTCGATGGCGTCGAAGGCCGC
This sequence comes from uncultured Coriobacteriaceae bacterium, assembly GCA_902772085.1. Taxonomy (GTDB): domain Bacteria; phylum Actinomycetota; class Coriobacteriia; order Coriobacteriales; family Atopobiaceae; genus RUG440. The sequence goes on from CACXZL010000013.1 coordinate 6,408, forward strand.
ATCGGTCTCTTGCCTCTGTTCGATATCGGGCACCTGCCACGTTCCGGCGCTTTGGTTTATGAGGACGAAGGAAATCCTCGTCTTCATGGTACCTAAGCTACCTGCAAGAATATCTTCCTGCAACTCAGACATCGCGTCCAGATAAGCAACCATAATCGTGTTGCTCTCCGCAGTACCGTCGGTCGCACACACCACATTGGTAAACGAATGGAACGGGTACTCGTCATCGGCAATGGATGCGGCAGCAATAGACCTCACCAGGTACGCGGTGCGACCGCCGAAGGCCTCGTACACGTGGAAATTGATGTAGGAGAAGACGACGTCGGTTGCGGTTTGTGCCAATGTGGTTTCGTCCCCCATTTCACGCTTGCCCGAGATCACCACGATGTGTACCGTATCGGAATCTCCCGACGTCGTAAAGGCTATATCGAAGTCGTAGTCATACAAATCGTCATGGCTGACACCCGCCACATCGGTGATCTGGAAGTCGAGGGGCTTCGAGTAACCAGCAAGGCCTTCCATTCCCGGCATGTTTGTGTCGGCATCGATGACCGTCATGATGATACGTGTGCGCACTTGTCCGTCTATGGAGACCGCGCCTATGCGGAACGAGCAGGTCGCACGCATATGCAAGTCTTCCGTATCGGAATGAAGGTCCACGATCTTCACGCGCGGATCGCCAAATACATACGTGTCGTTTTCGGTAACCTTTCCCGCGATGATTTTGTCGGACGAGGGACGTACGCCACCATACGTGCCGATCTTGTGCGCCTCCGGCGCCACGAGCAGCGTGTCGCCCTCTGCCGCCGCGGAAATGCCGACGCGGGACATCTCGTAGGTCACCGCTGATGGTCTTCTGCGCAAGACGGCCTTCTTCTTTGCGGGGGCATCCCCAACGATACCTGCCGAATCCTCTACCGTCTCAGACCCCTGCGCCTCGGCTATGGACACATAAGCGTCGCCTTCTCCCCGTGCCTCATCTTCCGGGAGATCGTCCACCGGCGTCATTCGATATACGGCATATGTAACCATGCGACCGTCGTCCAGTGGGACAAGGATGTCCGGCTCGCGCATGGTCTCCCAATCAAAGGGCTCCTCTTCCTCGGAGTCGTCTGCCTGTCCGGTGACGGCGTTTGCTTTCACAGTATAGCCCATCGCTTCCGACGTCTCCTCCAGCATGGTGCTCGTCACGATGCTCATGCTGTCCAGCAGCTCCTCCATATCCATATCCGCCAGGGCTGCCAAGGGGTCGTCTGCCATGGGCTGCAGACCGCCCTTCCAGTTGTCGTAGAAGTTGCGAAACTTCCAGTTGTGAATCGGTATCGTGGTGGTAAACAAGAAGAAGCTCAGGACGGCGGCTATCTGCGCGGCATAGCCAAAGGCCATATGGGGGAAGTCGCGATCATGTCCCGCGAGGTCCTTGGCCACGGTGAAGCCGAAGAGGAGCGTAAGGGTGAAACTCGCCTTGGCCGACACGGACGCTATGCCTTTCACGCCCACGCCAAACGAGAAACTCGGCGTGAGGTTGAAAGTCACCGTGAGTCCTGTATTTGAGTAGTCAAACTCCCACAGCTCGGGATGACCCAGCACGTACGACGCCGTTTGGTCCCCAGTCGCCTTCGTATACATGGCGCCTTGCAGGCTTATGATGGTGTTCATGTTGAAGGCGAGCGTGGCAAGAAGCGGTATGGGTCCTGCCCAGAAATTCCATGTGATGCTTGCGTCCACCGAGATGAATATCTGCCCCGCGATCATGCCTCTGTAGAGCTTCTTGGCAATGTCCCAGGTGGCAAGCGCGACGATCTGAGCGTTGCCCGTGGCGCTGATGGACCAGAACGTATCGATGGGCCGTATGATGCCCTTGCCGTCCGAGAACGCCTTTGCCGCCTTGTCCGCGCCTTTGTTTATGGCGTTGAAGCCCTTCTCGAACTGTTTGTAGGCGCTCTTGCGTGGCTGCCACTTCCAATCCTGGGGGCCGGCGTGCTCTCCGTTGTCGCGCACATACCCCCACGAAGGCGTCTTTGCCGTAAACTGCAAAAAGCCCCAGGGGTTGATGCTGAGGTTCACCAGCAGATTGGGCATAAAGGGCTTTATGGAGCCACCTCCCACGATGGGCACGTCCTTTGGCCAGGTGAGGTTTAAGCCTGTGTTGCTGCCACCGGCCGTGTTGAACGGCGTCAGACTGGCACCATACTCCTCTAAGTTGTTTTCTATGTCGGTTTCGCACACCAGCAGGTTGATAGGCCATGCGTAGTGGTTGTTTCCCTGCACCGCTTCAAGACTGAAGAAGCTGGCGGAGGGATCGAGCACTTCGTCTGCCTGAACGTCGTACTTCTCTATAACGATGGGAAACGCGTTGGGCGAGTTCTTGAGCAGATATTTTCCTTTTGCGGTGAGCTTCAGCGTACCGTCTTGCGGCGTACCCGACGCGCTGAGGAGCACCGAGTCTGTAGAGATGTGCTTGAGGTATACAGTGGTCTCTCGGTTTTCGAGCTGCCTGAACTCCATGAAGACGGTATGGTCACCATCATTTCCCGGCGTGCAGGCAAACGCGTTCTTGGTATAGAGGATGTCCCACTCGTCAAAGGACACCATGCGTGGGAAGGGCTTGCTTTCCGTGATGCTCCTCACGGGCACCATCAGCCCTCCGCCGCCGGTGATGCGCACGAGAGCGGTCTCAAACTCACGGTAGCCCCCGCACACCACAGTAATCGAGCCGTTGAAGGCATAGCTTTCCAGCTCGTCCACGTTCTCATACGCCGGATTCTCGGCGAGGTTGCGCACATCTAGTATCACTTCTCCATCGGAGTTCGTATAGCCGTCAACCTGCTTTTTGTTGTAACGTGAGGTAACGGTCACATGGGCGCCCTTGATCTTTGTGCGCCCGCCGTTTGCGGTATCCACCACCACGAAGCCCACTTCGCTGGCAGACACCATCGTGATCTTCGTTATATCGTCGAGTGCGTTCCCACCGTCTTCCTCGCCGGATTTGAGCGGCTCTGCATGGGCGATCGACGCTGGGATTGCATAGCCGCCAGCCACCACCGGAAGCGTTATCAGAGAACCTAGCGCAAACTTTACGAAGCCGCGTCGAGAGATACTCGATGCCAGTTTATCTACCTTTGATTCATCCACGGTGGCCCCTCCATAGTCCCTCGCATGCAGGCACGACAGCATCATTCACCGCACGATAGCTTATATTGTATGAACACAAGATTAAGTGCAGTGTAACACAGCTTTACATGCACGCGTGCTCACACATGTCGACCCAATCGGTTCGCGCAACTACTACTCGCGTGCTATCGCGCGCCCTACCGTTCCGCGTATGTATGGCAGAAGGGACAAGCCCCAATGGCCACTCTAGCGTCGGGCCTTGAGAGTGGCAAAAATGCGCGTGTTATGCGCTTTCACAAATGAAATGAAGCGCCCTTCGCGATAGGCTAGACGGGCGTTTCTTGAGCGTATGGGCACCAGCATCGCCTTCATCATCTTGGAGCGAGGACGAGCGAGAGAAACGGCAAGCTGCGCTCGATCGGAATTGATCATATGCGCAATGGCATCGATCTTTTCGTCCTCGGATAGATCGCAAGCGGGATTGCAGACGTTCTCGATGCAGCCCACAAGCCTTTCTATATAGCGCCTGTACACGACCTCCATGCTCGCAGGATCCCCGTCGAGTCCCCAATGATGATAGAGCTCGAGCATCCAGCCATGCTCCTCTTCGCGTTTCTCGTACATGTTTGGACGCCAGCGAGCGGTCTCGGATTCCTCACGCTGCCGGATAAAGTGGTAGTAGGCCTTTTCCGTTACTCCCACGCGCTCGACGTCGCGTATGTAGTCCAAGACAAAGGGGAAGTCATCCCAGAACGTGTTGCGAAAACGAATGCCTAGACGCTCGATGCGCTCACGCAAAAAGAGCTTGTTCCATGGTGAATAAAAGAGGTTTTGATCAAACAACTGAGATGCAGCGACTCGGAAATCATGCTGCGTAGGATACGTGGCGGAGGGCCTACTCTTTATCTCGCAAATATGCTCCTCGTCCCTACCGTAATAGGTGTCGATGTAGAATCCCGCAACCACGAGCTCCAAACGTTCTTTTTCCGCAAGCGCTACCATGTCCGCAAGCATGGCCGGTTCTGCCCAATCGTCCGCATCCATGAAGTGGACGTACTTGCCCCTCGCGTGGTCCAATGCAAGGTTGCGTGCTGCCGGCGCCCCTGAATTCTCTATATGAAAATCAACTATACGTAAGTCGTGGCGCGTGTATTGTTGGATTATCTTACCCGTGCGATCGGTAGACCCGTCATTGACCACCAGCAGCTCATAATCGGTAAACGTTTGACGCTGAACGCTCTCAATAGCCCGAGCGATATATCCCTCGACGTTATACGCCGGGATAATCACTGAAACCATGGGGTAACTGTGTGAGCCAAGTGGCATGTCCGCGCTGTCCATCCGTCGCCGTGGGTAATCAAACACACTTAAGATAGCAGCCCTTTCACATTCGCGTGTAGAGAGACCGTGAAGGCACATATTTTCCGTAGCAAGTGCCCTAAAAAACCACTCCAAGAGCTGTGGCAAGCATGCCGAAGAGAACTCCCACCACGTAGATGAAAGCGGCTATGATGACGTTCTGGCGCATATCGGCATTTGTACGGAAGAGCACCAGAAGACCCATACCACCTGAGACGAGCAGGCCAGAGAGCATGGGACCTGCAGCCAACGTACCCTCCAGATAGAGCTCGGCTATGGCTACGCTTGCCCCGCAGTTGGGAATGAGGCCTATGAGCGCCGCAAGAAACGATGCCAGGACAGGCTGAGAGGTCAGAAACGATGCCAGCACGTCGTGGCCTATGCCCTCTATAACAAGGCCAAACGCAAAGGTGATGACAAAGATAAACGCCGTTACCTGCAATGTATGCGTCAGCGCACATCTCAAGATGCTTTTCCAGCGAGAACCCTGCTGGAAGTGCACATGGTCGTGCGCATGATCATGCACACGAGAGTCCGAATGCGATGGCTCAGACTCGACTTCGATGTCTCCGCAGTGACAATGAGCCCGCTCGCAGAGCTCCCGTATGTGCGGGTGTCCATCACCCGTGCGATGGAGGGCGCGCAAGACTGCATCCGCGGCAAAGCCAACGACGATTCCTATCACAACCTTTGTGACCACTATGGCTATGAGCGATCCCACAGGTTTTTGATGCGCCAAGAATACCGGGATAAGCTCATCTGAAGTGGACAGAATCACCGCCACGAGCGTGCCGGCCGTTATAATTCTTCCTGCATAGAGCGTTCCCGCCATGGCGGATATGCCACACTGTGGCACCGCGCCCAAAAGACCGCCGACCGCGGGACCTGCTGCTCCCGCACTCCGAATGAGCTGCTCTGCCTTACCATTGGACGAATGCTCGATCGTCTCCATGACCAGATACGTAGCAAAAAGGAACGGAACAAGCGTCAGCGTATCTTTAATGCAGTCAAGAAGCACGTCAATAATTAAATCCATATAAACCATGACCTTCTGAATGGTGTATGCGATGAGTGCAGGTTATGGTAGCGATATCGGTGTTGAATCGCAATATATGAGCTTGGTTCGTGTTGAAATCAACGCACATGCAACCATACTGGCATCAAGCTCATCGGCTCTGCGAGACGGATGCTGCACAAGAGAGGCGTCACCAACGTGTCATGTTGGGGCGATTTGCGCCTATTCTGCTAGTGTCGTTCGTTTTATACCCACGGGGTCAGAGCATCTGCAGGATATATGACGTTTGCAAATACGAGGCCCTGAGCCGGAGCCGTGGGACCAGCAGCACGTCGATCATGGGCGTGAAGAGCCTCACCAATCCAACCAATGTCCTTACGGCCTCTCCCGACCTCGACAAGAGAACCTACGATAATGCGTACCATGTTGTGGAGAAACGCATTGCCTTCGACATCTATGGCAATGAGGTCTTCTCCCGCTTCGTTTATCTGCGCCACGTTTATCTTTACGATATGGCGACAAGTGGATCTCCCGTCTGCAATGAGCTTTTGGGCAGAGCTCACTTTGCAGAAGCTACGAAAGTCGTGCTCCCCAACTAATGCCTGCGCTGCCTCATGCATCGCGTCTGGATCCAACTCAGACCGCAACCACCATGCGTGATTCCATGCAAGGACCGGCTGCGCGTTTCCCATCGCTATCCGATACCTGTATTCCCTGCTCTGTGCATCAAACCGAGCAGAAAACCCATCTCCGGCCGTATACAATCCGCGTATAGACAAGTCTTCTGGGGTCATAGCCATGAGCGATCGCCAAAACCGACGAGGCTCACGGCCTTCGAGCTCTGTATGACACATAGGTACGCTAACGTACTGCGATAACGCAGAGACCCCCGCGTCAGTTCTTCCCGCACATGTGAGTTCGCAAGGTCTCCTAAGCAAGGTTTCCAATGCTCGTCGCATTTCCCCCTCGACCGTACGCTCGCCCTCCTGCTCAGCATATCCGCTGAACCTTGCTCCTCTATAGCCTATCTTGACCACAAGAGTCATTGGTTCGTCGTGCATATCGCTCATAGGTGCCCTTCCATCAAAAAAGGGACGCGCTCAGAGAACGCATCCCTTTACATTACACGTGATAGCTGAGATGTGGCTTACTCTTCTACCTTGGTAACAGCGGGAGCAGCTTTGGGCTGTACCGGCTCGTTAACGAGCTCAATGATTACAACCTCGGCATTGTCACCCTTACGACGACCAAGCTTCATAATGCGCGTATAGCCACCGTTGCGATCAGCCCACATGCCTTGCGCAGCCTTATCAAATACCTCGCGAACAATCTCCTTGTCGCCAACCTTTGCTATTGCCAGACGACGACTTGCAAGATCACCCTTCTTCGCCCACGTGATAACTCGATCCACATCGGGACGAATTGCCTTCGCGCGTGATTCAAGGGTCTTAATGCGATCATTCAACAAAAGGGCACCTACAAGGCTCTTCTTCATCGCCTTGGTATGGCTCGCATCAGTGCCGAGCTTCATTCCCCTTTTCTTTTTGTGCCTCATGTTCTTGCTCCTATGCGATGCTCAAGAGACGTCTTATGCCTTGAGGCCGAGACCCATGGTCTCGAGCTTGTCTTTGACTTCCTCGATGGACTTGACGCCAAAGTTGCGAATATTTAGCAGGTCGTTCTCAGAGAACTCGACGAGTTGACGAACCGAGTGAATCCCCGCACGCTTCAGACAGTTATAAGAACGAACCGAAAGATCCAAGTCCTCAATCTGCTTGTCGAGCTCGCTGTTGTCCTCTTCGGTGCCAACAGCAAAGATAGACGGCTCCTCTGCGGGCTCCTCTTCATCAGCCAAGCCCATGAAAGCCGTCATGTGCTGGTTGATAATATTTGCTGCCTCTACTACAGCCTCGCGCACCGCAACAGAACCGTTTGTCTCGACCTCAAGGACAAGACGATCATAGTCCGTATGCTGTCCTACACGACAAGGCTCAACGGACTTTGCGCAGCGACGTACAGGCGAATAGAGCGAGTCTACGTTTATAAGACCGATGGGATCATTGGGGTTTTTGTTGTCATCACCCGACACATAACCACGACCCACGCCGATGCGCATCTCCATGACGAGATGCGCACCCTCGTCTAACGTGCAGATGAGGTGCTCCGGATTTACTAGCTCAAACTCAGCCGGAACATTGAAGTCCCCGCCCGTTACGCGGGCAGGTCCCTCGATATTTATCCTAGCAGTTGCCGTATCGCCCGTTCCCATAGAGCGGAAGACCAGCCCCTTGACATTGAGAACGATGTCCGTCACGTCCTCGTAAACACCAGGAATAGTCGTGAACTCATGCTGCACCCCATCAATCTGGATTGCCTGCACCGCAGCGCCCTCGAGCGATGAGAGCAGCACGCGGCGGAGTGAGTTTCCAAGCGTGTCACCATAACCGCGCTCAAGCGGCTCCGCAGTCACACGAGCCAAGGTCTCGCTTATCTCTTCCACCGACACTTGCGGTCGGATGAATTCGGACATGTATACCTCCAACCAAAATGCAGGCTACTACTTGGAGTAGAGCTCGACGATAAGCTGTGCGTCTAGTTCCAGGTCAATCTGATCACGCGAGGGAAGCTGCAACACGGTACCCTGCAGCTTATCGATGTCGACCTCAAGCCAACCAGGCACCGTCGTGGACTCGGACTTAATCAGGGCCTCCTTAATGGGAAGCAAGTCCTTGTACTTCGAAGCTACAGAAATCTTATCTCCTGCCTTGACCTGATAAGAAGGAATGTCGACGCGCTTGCCATTGACCTGAATGTGGCCATGACGAACAGTCTGACGAGCCTCCTTGCGAGTACGCGCAAAGCCCAGACGGAAGACCACGTTATCCAAACGCGACTCAAGAATCATCATCAGGTTGTCACCCGTGATGCCTTCAATCTTGAGAGCCTTGTCGTAATAACCACGGAACTGCTTCTCAAGAACGCCATAGATGAACTTGGCCTTCTGCTTCTCACGAAGCTGCATACCATACTCGCTCTCCTGGCGACGACGGCGACGAGCTTCGCGCTTCGATTCTTTGTTTATTCCCATCACGATGGGATCGATGCCGAGCTGACGGCACCGCTTGAGGACAGGGGTCCTATCAACAGCCATGTCTTCTGCCCTTCCTTACCTATACTCGACGACGCTTGACCGGACG
>CACXZL010000014.1 GCA_902772085.1 uncultured Coriobacteriaceae bacterium
TGGCCTTGCGCCAAACGAGGGATACATGCTTCCAAACAGCAAGGTTCTCAAATTCGAAGCAATTCAGCCAGAGGACATGACCGATGAGAAGGTGCAGGATGCGCTTTCGTGGGCACGCAAGGACGAGGAGTCCGGCGTAGACGTCGGCAAGCTCGAAGACGCCATAAAGAAGCGGCGCGAGTCAGCTGAGAAGCCTCAAGAGGGACAGGGTACGCAACCCGATGCAGAGGCCAAGCCAGAGGGAGAGGCCGATCCAGAAGAGTCTGTCGAGCAACCTGAGCAACCCACCGAAGAGAACGCCAACAACCCAGAATGAGAATACATTTCAGTCAAAGAGAGGCTTAGGCACCTCTTTATTGAAAATGTTGGATTTGAGGGTTGCGCAAGTGCGGTTGTTCGCGTAATATACTAACTTGCAAGCCAGCTTAGCTCAGTCGGTAGAGCACCGCTCTCGTAAAGCGGGGGTCATCAGTTCAAGTCTGATAGCTGGCTCCAGGTATTGTCGCAGGTCAAGCCATGGATATGGTTTGACCTGTTTTTATCTGGTCATGTGTCCCGCACGATGATACGAGCTATCTGGAATTTGATACGAGCTATCTGGAATTCAAGACGCGCTCGATGACGAGAAGATGCCGGCAGAGGGTTCTGTTCTTCACGTATCGATGAGAGCAGCTTAACATAGCACACCGTATACACTGCTCATCCTTCCGTCTATGCCAGTAAAGCATTATACACAGGGGCTCGAGATCATAGCGTGCGGCGATCAAAAGGCCGTGAAAAGCCAATGGGGAGCGCGACGGGTTGCCCCGACGGCACCTCACTCCAGCACCAAGTCGGGAAAACGGATGTGCCCCCAGTTCACGGGATTCCAGATGAACCCAGAATCGCTGCCGACCAGCTCGAAGTCCAAACCCCTGACGCAGTCCAGAGTCGTATTTGAGCCGAGGGAATCCGTCGTAAACAGAATGTAGTTCGACGTGTACCCACCCGGGACAAGGCCCGAGGAGTCCAGCACAAACGTCGCCTCCTCGCCCAGCTCGTCCTCTCTCGCGTTTATCCCAAAGCCGCAGGCGGTCCCGATGATGGTCCTGTCGGGCTTCTTTACCTCGACGCGCAGGCAGACGTTGTCCACATGGCGCTCCGACTGCCAGCGGATTCTCATTCTTATCTTGCTTGACGCGACCTGGAAATAGCTCTGGTTTACGAACTCCACGGATCGGATTCGCACGACCTGTCCGCAGGACCAGCGTAGCTCGGGATGTCTCTGATAGTCGATCTTCCAGTCTCCGGAAAGATTCATCCCAGAGTAGACTCCGATTCCCTCCTCCACGTCCCCGTCATACACGACCTTCCCGTGGCTCAAGACGACGACGCGCTTGCAGAGCTGGCGTATGGTGCTCATGTTGTGGGAGACGTAGAGAACGGTGCGCCCCTCAGCCTTGGACACGTCAACCATCTTCTCGATGCACTTGTTTTGAAACGCCATGTCGCCCACCGCGAGCACCTCGTCCATGATCATGATCTCGCTGTTGAGGTGCGCGGCGACGGAGAAGGCCAGCTTGACGTACATGCCGCTGGAATACCGCTTGACCGGCGTGTCGATGAACTGACGAACCTCGGAGAAGTCGATGATGTCCTCGATCTTGGCATCGATCTCCTTCTTTGTCATGCCGAGGATCGCGCCGTTCATGTAGATGTTTTCCCTGCCGGTAAGCTCCCCATGGAAGCCGGTGCCGACCTCCAGCATGGACGCCACGCGACCGTTCAGGTATATGCGGCCAGCAGAGGGCGCGGTGATGCGAGTGATCAGCTTCAGCAGGGTAGACTTGCCCGCGCCGTTGTGGCCGATGAGACCCACGCGCTCCCCCTTCTTCACCTCAAGGGAAACGTTGTCCAGCGCCGTGAAGACCTCGCCGTCCGCATGACTCCGGGCGCCAATCTTTCTCGTCGGATCTTCCAGGCCGCGTCGCTTCGCCCTCCTGCGCTGCAGCTCTTCCCTGAGTGTCGTCCCGCCAATCTGGCCAAGCCGATATGTCTTGGAGACACCGTCGATCTTCAGCATGCTTTCTTCCATCCGCCCATCCTCAGATCGTGTCCATGAACGTGCGCTCGATGCGACTAAACAGGACGAGTCCCGTCACAAAAACGGCGATGCTCACGCCCCAACTGATCAAATAATAGCCCAGGTCGAAATAGCCGAATCCAAACACCGCGTAGCGGAAGGTGGTGATGATGGGCGTCACGGGATTGAGCATATACAACCCCGTCCATCTCGCAGGCACAAGCTGGAGACCGTAGGCGATGGGACAGGCATACTGCCAGAGCTGGAGGCCGAAGTCCACGAGCATCGAAAGGTCGCGGTACTTCGTGGTCGCCGCCGATATGATGGTGCCGCAGCCCACCGAGAGTACCATCATCTGGAGCAGCAGGAGCGGAAGCAGGAGGGGCATCGGCGAGAGGCGGATACTCGTGCCGCCCCTGATGAGGAAGAAGGCCCATACGGCAAGAAACAGGGCGAATTGGATGCCAAAGGTGATCAGCCGCGAAAAGGCGGTGGCGATGGGCGATACCAGACGAGGATAGTACACCTTCCCCATAATGCCCCGGTTGCTCAGGAACGTGCTTGAGGTGGAATTCAGGGTGCTGGAGAAGTAGCTCCAGCAGACGTTGCCGATCATGTAGAACAAGAACCCCGGAACGACGTAGTCGCCCTCGACGTCCGCGGTGGTGAGATTGGCCAGGTTCCCGAAGACGATCGTGAAGACCACGGTAGTCAGCAGCGGCTGGATCAGCGCCCACAGCGGCCCCAATACCGTCTGCTTGTACTTCGTGGTGAAGTCCCTCTTCACAAAGAGGAAAATGAGGTCACGGTACTGCAAGGTCTCCTTCAGGTGGAGGTCAAACAGCTTGTGCTCGGAAGTAATTACGGTTTTGTATTTCTGCGTCTGGTTCACGCCTCATTGCCTCGGACTCTACTGGCTGGTGCATCATTCGCTCAACGATGTACACCCTCGCGAAAAACATGTTACTCCATAAGTCAGTATATCCTAAAGCTCTTTGCGCTTACATGAGGTTCCTCAAGGTGCGGCACACGAGACGCTCGAACTGGGACGCATAGTTGCCGGCAACATCGAGCACCGTCTGATGCGACACGCCCGCTGCGCCGGCGAGGTTTGACGCCAGCGTAAGCCCCAAGACGCTCATGCCGAGCGCATGCGCCTGGATGGCCTCGAGCACCACAGAGAAGCCGACGTACGTGGCACCCAGCGCACCCAGAGCGCGTACCTCCGCCGGCGTCTCGAAGCTCGGCCCGAGCACGCCCGCGAGAACCCCTTCGCTGAGGGCTATCCGCTCGTCCTCGGCCGCCTTGCGAGCAATGCCCCGCAACCGCTGGGAATAGACCTCGTTCATGCTCACAAACTCATAGCTTGTGCCATCGCCAGCAGAAGCGTCTTCGCTCCATCCCACCAGAGGGTTCGTACCCGTGAGATTGATGTGGTCGGTTATGAGACCCAGGCCCACCTCGGCTTTTCCCGGTATGGCGCCCGTCGCGCACGCAAAGACGATGGTTCTGCAACCCAGACGATGCGCATGCCGCACAACCGAGGTAACCCCCCATGCATCGTAACCCTGATACAGGTGCACGCGGCCCGGATACACCACCACGGGAACGCCCCCTACGGTGCCAACCGTCGCCTCAAACACGTGGCCGCTCACCGGCTGCGCCGACTGCGGGAAGCCCGGTATCTCCTTATAGGGAATACGACGGACCGGCTTTACCAGACCAGAAAGTTGGCCAAGCCCAGATCCCAGCACGATCGCGACAGGATGTTCCACCGACGGCCTGACCTCACGGCTCTCGCTCATAGTAGCCATAGCAACCCCTTCGATCGCACAATACCTCTCATAGCGTCTATGATATACAAGAACGGAGACATTGAAAGTCTCGTGAACGCATCTCGCGACAGGCGGCAGAAGGATATGCCCAAAACAGCCCATCGTAGGCCGTGCTTTCATCCCTTTCTCAGTCCAACAGAAGCTTTTTCTACAAAATGCGTATTACCCCTTGCAAGCAGGAGCAAATCTTGCTTTTATTGAGGAGCTTTACATCCTCGAGAAGCAAGTCTGGAGAAATATATGCCGACTGAACAAAAGAAAACCGAGATAACCCCGCAGGCACGCGACGCCCTTATCAAGATGCTCAAGGGCACCAATCGCAAGCTTCGCCAAGAGTCCTCACGCACGTTGGCCGAAGCAGCTCGCCAAGACGTAACGATGCTGCTCGACAAGGTCGACGTATTCATAGAGGCGCTATCGCTACCAGAGGCACAGACTCGTTGGGAGTGCCTAGACGTGCTTTCCGAGGTGGCAAAGGAGAAGCCCGAGGCCGTGCTCGACGCGTTCGCCGGCGCAGAAGAATCGCTCTTTGACGATGGCTCGGCATCCGCTCGCCTCGCCGCATTTCGTTTTCTCACACGCTACGGCTCTATCGACCCCGCATGCGCCACGAGGGCGTGGCCGCTTATAAGCGAGGCGGTGCAATGCTATCATGGTGATCCCGAATATCGTGAAATGCTTATCTGCCTCAAGGATTTCGCTCGCGGTAATTTGGGCGAAGACGTAAAGAAGCAGCTCGTAGACCGTATGGAGTTTGATGCGACCACCGGTCGGGGTTTCATGCGCGCATACTCAACCGAAATCTGTTCCATCGCGATGGGAGAGGAATAGCCGCATGGATGAATGGGGCCCAGCGGAAATCGAAGAAGGTATTGGCGGCGAAGGCGCTGGCGAGCAGAGAGGCGGTCGCCGCTTCAGCACACGCGTACAGCGCCAGGAGCGCTATCGCAAGCGCGCACGGCGCGCCCATGCCGTTCGTACCATCTTGATTGTGCTGATTGCCCTTGTGGCCGGAACCGCCCTGGGAACGTTTGTGGTCGCTCCTCTACTTCCAGCGGGCTCCGTTTCCTCCGTGACTAGGCTTTTCACACCGGTAAAAGGCCACGCAAGCGTTGGCGAGGCGGATCTCGACAAGACCCTCGGCACCTACGTCTGCAACGGGGTGCGTACTGAAGTGACGGTACGTGAGGCCATAGAACAAAACACCTCAGTGGAGACGGCGCGCAACTCAGACGGCACCTACGACATCCCGAGCGCCGATACCGTACTTGCCATCGCACGCAATCGCCTGCTCTTGCAAGAGGCCGAGTCGCGCGGCATCACCGCCACCGACGCCGATGTCGTCGCATATGCGAAGGAAGTATGGCAAACCGAAGACGTCGCGGTGATCGCCGCAAGCTACGGCATGGCCGAAGACAAGGCGCGCGCGTTTCTCGGCGAATCCGCCACCATCAAGAAGCTCCGTGACGCCGTTGCCGCCCAGACGCCCGCCCAGAAAACCGTCCCCCCGATCGCACCGGAGGCGGGCAAGGAAAACGAGCCCATGCAGACGTACGCCGACTACATACTAGCTCTCATGGGCGACGAATGGGACGCAAAGGGCAATACGTGGGCGCGCGAAGACGGTCCGTACCACGAGCGCATGAAGAACTTCACCATATCAAATGACGGAGCCACGTATTCGGCGGCGCAGGAAGCATATGCCGTTGCCCAGACACTCGAGGCAACGGCAAATCAGCAAGACTCCACAGCGTGGACGAGCTTTGTAAACGGAATCCTTGCAGACGCGTCCATCGAGATAAACACCTTGGTTGCGTGAACGCTCTCGCGCAGGCGATCACGCACTCTCACGCAGGCGACCACGAGGGGCACCTCCATGGTCGCCCGCGTCTGAGGAAACGCCAGATATGCATGAGAGACGAAGGTGCGTCTTCCTTTGCCGCGCACAGCCCCCTCCGCTTGCCTGGGCAGTTGTTTAGGACACGTTCTTGTCTATGTCCATGTCCTCCACGCGATTCCAGTCCAAGCCGGCAGCGGTACACGTGGGCTCGTCGGCGTAGAGCAACGACACGGCTTGCGAACCCAGCCTGGCACCTCCGACCTGGCAGAGCACGTCATAGAGGTTTCGCGCATTGGTCGTACCCGGCAAACTGAGCTCAAGCTCATCCGCTTCGTCCAATGCGAGCGCAAGATCCTTCAACAAGTGCTCGCACATGAAACGTGGCTTGAAATCGCCCTCCATCGACAGGGGCGCGAGACGTTCCATGGCCGCAGATGCCCCCGTTCCACCCAGTACGAGCTCTCGCACCTGGCCAGTGTCCAATCCCGCCTGATCCGCCAAAGCGAGCGCCTCCGCATAGCCCACCATGCACGAGGCGAGTGAGATCTGGTTGCAAAGCTTGGCCACCTGACCAGCGCCGGCTTCGTCAAAATACATGACTTTCGACCCAAACGCCTGAAGCAGCGGAAGGATGGGTTCGGCATCCTGAGCGCTGCAGCCAAGCATGAGCGTAAGCGTCCCTGCTATGGCGCCTTCCTCACCGCCTGTCACGGGGCAATCCACCGCGTGCTTGTCGCTCACCTCAGCGACGCCGTGTATGTCGCGAGCGAGCTGAGGAGATGAGGTAGTCAGGTCTATCATCCAGGCCCCCTTGCGCGTCGCGCTCAGCAGGCCGCCTGTGGACAGATACACCTCCTCCACGTCCTTCGGATAGCCCAGCATGGTAAACACCACGTCGGCATGGCGTACGGCGTCTCCCACCGTGTCCGCCCACGAGGCGCCTCGGTCCAGCAAGGGCTGCGCTTTCTCCTTGGTGCGGTTGTGCACCGTAAGGCGATACCCCGCGTCCATGAGATGTCCCGCGATTGCCGACCCCATGATGCCGGTGCCGATAAAAGCGATGTTGCGTATGCGCGTCGAGTTTCTCATCGTGTTTTCCTCTCGTTTTGGTCGGATGCCACTGCCAGTATAAAGAAGATGCAGATTGACAGATAAGGGCACACAAAAAGGTATAGGTCCCTTTCGTGTGCCCCTCTTGCAGAACGCGCATGGGCGTTGCCCTTATTCCTTATGGCCACGCACCTTGCGAGCGAGTTTGTCGGTAAAGGAAAGCTGCTCTCGACGATCCCCGCCCCAGAATATGAGTGCGACCATTCCTGGTCCCACATGGCTTCCCAAGATGGGCGACACCTGGCTCCGGATGATCGTCACCGAGCCGCAGCCCTCCTGCTTGCGTATCTCCTTCTCAAGCCAGTCGGCGTCCTTCTCGGCGTCGCTCGATACGATGGCAAGTGGAAGGGAGCCGTCATGCGCATAGTTTTCTTTGAAGTCCTCCATGACGGCACGCAGCGCCTTCTTTCTGCCGCGACACATACCACGAAGACAGAGCGCACCGTTTGTGTCGTACGAAAGCTCTGGCTTGATATCGAGCTTGCCTCCCACCGTGGCTGCCGCGGGCGGTATGCGACCACCGGCGGCCAAGGCACTGAATCCGTCGAGCGTGAAGTACCCGTGGATGAAGTAACGTGCCTCGCAAGCCCATTCATAGAGCTCTCGGGCATTGAGCCCCCGCGTTGCCTGACGCGCCACCTCTATAGCCAGCAACTCGCCGGCAGCGGAGTCGCAGCACGTATCGACCACGTACAGCTCGAAGTCCGGATGGCTTGATCTCACCATCTCTGCCGCTTGCTCGGCATTGTGAATGGACGATGAGAGTCCCCCCGAAAGGCTCAGGTAAATCGTGGGTAGGCCATCCGCCGCCGCCTGCTCGAAAATCTCCAGATACCTACCGGGTGTCACGGCGCAGGTACTGTAGTGCAGGTCGGGATTCTTGCGCAACACCTCATAGAAGTCGTGAGAGCTCGTGCTCTGCCACAGATCGTCTTCTCTTTCTCCGTCGGGCGTCACATACGTGAAGGGAATGAAATCAACGCCCAGCCTGCGCAGAACCTCGGGCGCGATATCGCTGCCCGAGTCCACCATTATCCGACATGTGCGCTTCTGATGAAACGCACGCCCCACGCTCACAACGTCTTCGGGGGCATGCGATGCATCTTTCGCTAAATCGTTTACAACATCTGAGTTGCCTTGATTACTCATCCTCATCCTCGATCTTGGGCTTGATGATGCCATAGCCTCCGTCGTTACGACGATACACGACGTTCGTGAGCCCGGTAATCTCGTCTACGAAGACGTAGAAATCGTGGCCTATCAGATCGATCTGCACCAAAGCCTCGTCTACCGACATGGGCTTCAAATCGATAATCTTCTCGCGAACAAGAGCGTCGTCATCCTCCGCCGCCTCAGCGGTCTCCACGGGCAAGGGCTCAAGCACGACGGCAGGCTCATAATGCTTGGAACGAGACTTGTCGATGACGCGCGTCTTGTACTTGCGCAGCTGACGGGAGACCTTGGCAGCGGCATCATCGATAGCCGCCTCGAGATCGTCCCCGGACGCCACCACGCGCACCACGTTGTCGCGCACGAAGACCGTCACCTCGCATGCATTGCGCTTGCCATACGAATGGCTCTTGTCTACCCTCAGAACCACATCGCACGCCATGGGCTTGATATCAAACACCTTGAGTGCGTCGCCTATCTTATCTTCCACCTGTTCGCGGAGAGCGTCGGAGATAGCAACCCTACGTCCCGAAATCTTGATGTCTACCATCATTGCCTCCTCGTTTGTGTCGAGCCCAAAAAGAACCAACGACTCGGTCCCGCGCTCGTGATGTCATCCACCAGCTCGGCCGCGTCTTGCTTATATAATACCCGCAACGAGTCAACTAGTATTCGGAGCTTTCGGTGTACACACCGCCATTGTCGCTATTGGTATTTTGTCGAGCGTTTTCGGAGTACGCGCCCTCGTCGGACAAATCATAGTTTACGGGTTCGCCACTGTATGCAATGCCGCTATAGGAGACCTCTGGAGCCTCATACATAGACGAATACTCCGTATGGTCTGGCTCGTATGGCTCAGTCTGGGATGGCTGGCTCTGTTGTGGCTGGCTCGAGTCAACGTTTTGCTGCTGCGATTGGGTTCGCGCGCTTTGCCCCTGGCTCTGCACCTCCTCACCCGAACTGTCGCTCGTGCCCTGCATGGACGCCCCGAGAGCGCGGGCCTCTGCGGTGGTGACGGCATTTGCTCCCGCCGTTGAGCCATCCTGCGCCACCAGGAGGACCTCCTGCATGGCCGCGGTGTTGTCGAGCGGCTTGCCATCTGGCTCTTTCATGGGAATGCCCTGTATGACCGAGTCGCTCGCAAGCTTGGGGAAACTGCCGAGCCAGCTTCTGTGTATCTCCGCAAGCACGCCGTTCTCGCTCATCCTCGCGTACGCTTCGCGTATGGCCTTTGACACGGCGCCCTCGCCCGATGCGATGGCGACTCCCTGCGAGGTGGGCTCGTTCAGCAGGCCCGCAAAGTTGAGGGCGTCGAGCCATGCCGTAAGATACGCACCGGAGCACGATTGGCACAACACGTAATCCACCGTCCCGTTCTCCAACGCCTCGAATGACTCGTTGAGCGAGGCGAACGAGACCTCCTTCGTGGCAAGAGTCGTGACCTTCAAGGCCATCTGTGCAGGGGAGCCTTGCTGTACGGCGACGCTCTTGTCGTTCAGCTCGTCTACCGCAGACACCTTCGTCTCGCCCTTATGGAAGAACGCGTATCCCAGCTCGGCATAGTCTCCCACGACGTCAAATCCGCTTGCCTCGCCTGCAGACACGTCTATCACGACGTCGCAGCTCTCCTGCAGCGCCTTGCCCACATCGTCAACGGACACAAACGAGGCCGTGAGATTCAGCTCGTTTGCAAGTGAGCTGCCAAGATCGATGTCGAGGCCCGAGATGGAGTCACCAGCCCCAATGACAAACGGCGCGGCGACCGTCGTGCGCACGCCTACCGTCAGCACGCCCGCGGTTTTCAGGCCCTCTATCGTCGTGGTTGCGCGATTTCTCTCATCTTCCACGGATGCATGCACGTCGCCACTCGTATGGGATCGGCCCGCATCGCAACCTACCAGGACGAGTGCTATAAGCGCGACCATGCAAAACATGGCGAGACGCAATTTCGACAATCTCATGGGGCGTTCTCCTGCCCGTCGTATGTACCTCAGTCACACCCCAGCTGACCTGGTATTTGGCCCCACACTCGCGCACTGGGACGTTCGCTTCGGATGCTCAGGCATCCCCACTACTGGCCCTCTCGCCCGCGAGGCCCCTTGCCTCGATCAACGGACGGTACGACTTACTTCTAGGACGAGCCATGCTCGTCCGGACGCCCACGCCCGGACTTACGTGGATCCTTTCGGCCTCGTCTGCCCTGGACTAAGACGCGCGCACGCGCATCCGCAACCACAGACCTGGGATGAGACGGAACAAGTATACCACGAGCAATCATTTATGACGTTTATTTGTACGCGCAATGATACGGCGAAAAGCCACGCGAGCCACTTTTCACGGGAAGGCCACCAAGCTTCTGACGATTTTGCGTTTGGCGAGGGAAGCTCCTGACGGAATCGCGTTTGGCGAGGGATTAATCCGTGCCCGCTACCAAGCGCGCGCAAGGGCGGCACAGGTGACCTCGCGAGCACCACGCCCAAGAAGGGCGCGCGTCGACTCCCTCATGGACGCACCGGTCGTCACCACGTCGTCAACAAGCAGAAGTCTCATGTCGGAGACATCGTCCGTCACGCTCACCGTACCCTTCAGGTTTGACACCCGTTCGTTGCGTCCGAGCGCACGTTGGTCGCCAGCGGACGAACGCTGGAGCACGTCAAAGAGGGCGATCCCGATCAGCGACGACAACTCACGCGCCACGAGCTCCATGTGGTCAAAGCCACGCCGCGCATAAGCCGAAGCCGTTGCCGGCACAAAGCAAATGGCGTCGGTTTTCGCCGGATCAAATCGCGGGGACCCATCTGGCGCGCAACAACCGCACGCCTCGTCCAAAGACGTTGCCATGGCGGCCGCGTTTACCTTTGCCAGGCGCAGCTCAGAGCGATCCTTCAGGCATGCCACCATCTGGGATGAGGACTGCGCAAACCTCAAGGCGCACACGGTGGCGCGGGATTCCCAATCCCCCTCACAGTTCGTGCAGGTAAGCCACCCGTACGGAGCCCCGCAGACCGGACAGGCCCATCGCTGCGCTATCCATGGCAAGCTCTCGCGACAATCGCTGCAGAGGAGCTCTCCCGGCATGTCACACGACACACAACGGGTAGGCCACAGGAGCTCCTCCAAAGCTTCGGTCGCGTCGTGCGCAAGGGACGAGACCCTCATACAGACCCTCTAGCCAAGGCGAAAGAACGAGTTGGCGTTTTTCCATAAGGCTGTATAGGTCTGCTCGCGCGATGCTGCTCCCGCCTTCTCCCGCGCGTCGGCAACGCATGCCACCGTAAAGGCCACCATCGCCGGCTCGCATTCAAGCCCGCGCAGAGGAACAGGCGCCATGTAGGGGCAGTCGGTTTCGCTCAGCAACAGACCTTGGGGGCATACCTCGGCCGCCTCACGGATGTCGGCACTTCGCGCAAACGTCGCCGCCCCGCCAAAGGCGACATGACATCCAAGCTTCGTGAAAGGCGTCATCACCCGGACGTCGCTGGTAAAGCAATGCAGGTCGCATCCCGCTTCAGGCACCCCCTCCTCGCGAAGCACCCGCAGCGCTTCTTCGTGGGCGCGGGCTTCTTCGTCATCCTCGGCATCGCGGATATGCAGCTCGACTGGCAGGTCGTGCTCGTGAGCCACGCGAAGCTGCCTGCGAAATGCCTCGATTTGCACATCAGGCTCGAGCTCGTTCCACGGTCCAAAGTCCAATCCGAACTCGCCCACGCCCACGCAGCGTTCGTCACGCAAAAGAAGCTCGAGGCGTTCGGCGACCGATGGGTCCTCAAGGTACTTCTGCGCACCATAGGGATGGACGCCCGCTACGAAATGTACATTGTGCGTCAGCTCCGGGAGGTTCTGCCAACCAGCAAACTCGGGGGACCTCACGCCTGCCTGCGCCGCCGATGCGAGGAGACTTGCAGCACGGTCCATCGTCTCGTGGAACCACGAGAGGAACGCCGGCACGTCAGGCACGTCGTCCGCCGGGTCCACCGGCACCACGAGCAGCCTCACGCCTACCAGCGCTGCACGCGCCACCGCCATCGCAGGATCGGTGCCGCGAAACGACGTGAGGTGACCATGAGTGTCTGCCAGCGGCGCGAGCGCCACGGGCACCTCCACGGGCTTGTGCTTTCTCGTCTCAAACAAGGGCTGTGTCCAAGGGCCATCCGTCACGTGCCTCACCACTTTCGTTTGTCGCTGAAACACGTACTATAGCCCTTCTTGGCGCATCGCTCAACGTTTGAGGTTATCTGAAAAGTCCCGTGACCCGAACCCTGGCGCGTCCAGCGCTTCGTGGAGGCGCACGAAGTCAGCGGTACACAACGTCTCGGCACGCGTACGAGGATCGATGCCCGCAGCGGCAAACGCCTGATCGAGCACGTCCTTGTGGTATCCCCTTGCCGCCATGGAGTTGCGGATCGTCTTGCGCCGCTGGGCGAAGGCGGCATCGATCGCCAGCGAGACGCCTTCCGGATCGGCTGCCGGCGACTCGATGCGATCGATGCGCACCACTGCCGAGTCCACGTGTGGTGGCGGCATGAAGTTTCCCGGCCCCACCTCGAAGCGGCCCGTCACGCGACCCCAAAGCGCGAGCTTTGCCGTGTAGGCTCCGTACTCCTTGGTGCCAGGGGTCGCGGCGATGCGGTCGGCCACCTCCGCCTGCACCATGACCACCAGCCGCCTCACCGAGGCCATATGCTGGAGCGTGCCCAGGATGACCGTTGCCGCCACCTGATACGGCAGATTCGAAACGAGCTTGGTGGGGCTCTTCCCCGCCACAGTAGTCAGCCCCTCGGCTGTGACACGCAAGGCATCGCCCTGCACGAGCACGAGCTTTTCTCCGTCGCGTGCGCAGGTGTCGGCAAGGACGGGCGGCAAGGTCTTGTCGGCCTCCACGGCTACGACGGCCCGCACATGCGGCAGCATGGCCACCGTAAGCGTACCGATGCCAGGGCCGATCTCATACACCACGTCGGAGTCGTCCAGCTCCGCAAGGCCGAGTATGCGACCTATCACGTCATCGTTGATCAGGAAGTTTTGGCCAAGCCTGTGCTTGAAGGAAAACCCATGCCGCTCAAGAACGGCACGGGTCTCACGTGCGTTTGCAAGATAAGAATGTACCACGGTGCCTCCGTCGTTCCTCGTGGTCGCCGCTTGTCGTCCTGGCCGCTGGAGCTGGCGCGGGCGGCCAGGACGGAACCGATATTACTTCTTGCCACCGAGGCGGGGGAAGAGGGCGTCGCCCTTGGTCACGGGCACGCCACCGACAAGGCCACCCCACGCGCAAACGCCGATCAGGTCATCGGTGCCCACTTCACCCTCGAGCGACATGCGACGAAGCACCTCTGCCGACGTCTCAGGCATGAATGGGGCAAACAAGTGCGCGCAGATGCGAATGGATTCGAGCAGGTTTGTGATGATCTGCTCAAGCTCGTCAGCACGGGCGGGATCTTTGGCAACCGTCCAAGGGGCAGAGTCCTCAATGTAATGGTTTGCCGCATGCACGAGCTCCATCACGGCGTCCTTGGTCGCCACGTAGCCAAACGTACCCATCGCGTCGGCGTAGCGTTGTGCAAGCCCGTCCGCGATCTCCTTGAGCGGATTTGCGCGGTCGGCCCAACCCTCGGGCAGCTCAGGTGTCTTGCCGTCGAAGTACTTGGCGCTCATGTTGAGCGAGCGGCTCACGAGGTTGCCCCAGCTGTTTGCGAGGTCGGCGTTGTACACCTGCTCCATGCGACTGAAGGAGATCGCACCGTCCTCGCCGGGCACGCAGTCGGTCATGAAGTAGTAGCGGTAGCCCTCTACGCCCAGCATGTCGATGACGTCTTGCGGAGCGATGGCGTTGCCACGGCTCTTGGACATCTTTTCGCCCTTGCCGGTCTCGTCGTTCTTCACCATGAGGAAGCCATGGGCAAAGACGTGCTCCGGAACGGCCTCGCCTATGGCCATGAGCATGGCGGGCCAGATGACGCAGTGGAAGCGGATGATGTCCTTGCCCACCACGTGGTACTGTGCGGGCCAGCGACGGGCGTACTCGTCCGCCATCTCGGGGTTGCCAAAGCCCACCGCCGTCGCGTAGTTGAGCAGCGCGTCAAACCACACGTAGGTGACGTGCTTGTCATCAAATGGCACGGGAATGCCCCAGTCGAAGCTCGTGCGACTCACCGAGATGTCCTTGAGGCCGCTCTCCACGAAGCTGCGGACCTCGTTCATGCGGAAGGCGGGCATCACAAAGTCGGGATGCTCTTCGTAGAGCTTGAGCAGGCGATCCTGGAATGCTGAGA